>JAGCVT010000127.1 GCA_017962225.1 Lachnospiraceae bacterium | reverse complement strand
GAAGGTTCTTTTAAGGATAAGTTTTATTCGGTGATGGATTACATGTGGGACAGCCGTCTTAAGGAAGATACCATACAGTCCATACTCAGTTTCGTACGAAATTTAAATCCTTCCGTAAAAGAAGCTCCGCGCACGAAAAACTCCGAAAAATACGACCCCTGTACAGCCACAAACTTTATCGAAATGCTCCTTAAACAGTATCTTGATTCGGGCTTTGAGGAAGGCATTTTCACTGAGGAAGATGAAGCGTACAGAAAGAATGTTTTAAGCTCGCAGGTTCTTTTATTCCTCTTCCTTATGAAAGATATAAGGGAAGAAGAGCGAAAGAGTGAAATCGAAGACTATGTCTACAACGGCATGATAATGCTTCTTAATTCCAGAAAAGGTGCTTAATATTTATTTGTTTTATGAGATTGCGCTTATCCGGGCGCAATCTTTTTTGCTCCTTTCATATTGTACAAAACATCCCATAGTATGATATAATTAATTAACTATGAGAAAAGGAGCAAACAAGATGGGCAAGACAGTAATTATAGCAGACAGCACCTGCGACCTTTCAAAAGAATTAATCGAAAAATATCAGATTGAAATTATTCCTCTTTGCATCATTATGGATGACAAGAGTTACTTTGACGGAGTAGATACAACCGCCGCAGAAATAATTGAGTGGTCAAACAAAAACAAAACCACGCCTAAGACATCCGCAGCCAGCATTGAAGTTACAATGGATGCATTAAAGCCGCATAAGGAAGCCGGAGACGAAGTTATCTTCATCGGTATCTCTGAAGACATGAGTACCACATGCAACGTTATCCGCCTTGCTGCACAGGAGCTCGAGTATGAGCAGGTTTATGTTATCAACTCGATGAACCTTTCAACAGGTATCGGACTTCAGGTAATAAGAGCCTGCGAAATGCGCGACGAAGGAAAGAGTGCCGAAGAGATTTACGAAGCAATCAACGGCGCAAGGGATAAGGTCAGAGCAAGCTTTGTGCTCGATCAGCTTGTATTTTTATCAAGAGGCGGCAGATGCAACGCGGTTACCGCGCTCCTTGCAAACGCACTAAAATTAAAACCCAGGATTGAAGTTAAAATGGGCAAGATGGGCGTCGGCACCAAGTACAGAGGAAAAATGCAGAAGGTTCTTATTTCGTACGTTGACGACATGAAAGAAGATCTGCTTAAAGCTGATAAAAGAAGAGTATTCGTTACATACTGCTCGATGGATCACGAACTGGTAGAACCCGTTGTCGACTATCTTAAGGAACTCAACTACTTTGACGAAATCCTTGAGACGCAGGCAGGCGGCGTTATCACGAGCCACTGCGGACCCGGCACACTCGGCGTGCTCTTCTACCTTCAATAATTACTACTAAGGGGAAAAGAACCAAACAGGTTTTAAAAGATTTAAATGGGAAAGATTTATTGTATCTGCGGGAAAAGTTCCTCGGGCAAAGATACTGTTTATAAAAGACTTTTGGCTGATGAAGAACTCAAATTAAATCAGCTCGTAACATATACCACAAGGCCTATAAGAGAGGGCGAAGAAAACGGAAGAGAGTATTTTTTCATCGATGAAGCAAAAGCCATCAAGCTTCACGAAGAAGGCAAAATCGTTGAATCGAGAGCATACAACACCGTTTTCGGAATATGGAAATACATGACTGTCGACGACGGCGATATAGAACTTGATAAAAAAAGCTACATCGTAATCGGCACACTCGAATCCTACATTCAGATCAGAAATTACTTCGGCAAAGACAAAGTCGTTCCGGTAATGATTGACGTGGATGACGGCGAAAGACTTGAGAGAGCTCTTAAAAGAGAGAGACAGCAGGCGAGTCCGAAATACGATGAAATGTGCAGAAGATTCTTAGCTGATTCCGCAGATTTCAGTGAAGAAAAAGTCAAGAGCGCCGGTATCGAAAAGGTATTTGTAAACGACGTACTCGAGGACTGTATAAGCAGTGTAAGAGACTATGTTTTAAGTATGGAAGCATAAAAGCTTTATTGGGGATTACTAAAGGTGAATGACTATGGCAAGATTTGAAGACATTATTGGACAGGACCATTTAACCGAATATTTTAAAAAAGCAATAAGTACCGGAGAAGTTGCACATGCATACATCATCGAAGGTGAGATGCGTAGCGGAAAGGAATTCATCGCGAGAGTCTTTTCCGAGGCTCTTTTATGCGAAGGCGAGGGCGAAAAGCCCTGCGGCAAATGCCAGTCGTGCCTTCAGATGGAAAACAACGCCCATCCGGATTTTTACAATGTTATTCATGACAAGCCCAGCATTATAAGCGTGGACGATGTCAGAACACAGATCGTAAAAGACATAAACACCAAGCCTTTCAAAGGCAAATATAAAATCTATCTTATCAACGAAGCCGAGATAATGACCGAACAGGCTCAGAATGCGCTTTTAAAGACTCTCGAAGAGCCGCCCGAATATGTGGTATTAATTCTTCTTACCACATCCAAGGAAAAGCTTTTGCAGACCATTCAGTCAAGATGCGTCAAGCTCTCGCTTAAGCCCGTTGAGAAAAAGATCCTAAAAAAATATCTCATGAAGGAATTCAAGATTCCCGATTACAAAGCGGATATTGCGGTATCTTTCTCACAGGGTAATTTCGGTAAGGCGAAAATGCTCATTATGAATGAGGATTTCGACAAGATGAAAACCGAAGCCGTATCACTCCTTAAGCACATCAACGAGATGGATGCTCCCGACATCATGGAAGCCATCAACAAGATTAAGGAATACAAGTACGATGAGATAGATTACCTCGATATTTTCTCGGTTTGGTACAGGGACGTTCTTCTTTTTAAAGCAACTAACGATGTTAACGACCTTGTATTCAAACAGGAAATACAGTATATTAAATCAGTGGCCAAAAAGACGAGTTACGAGAAGATTGACGATATCGTAAAAGCGCTCGAAAAGGCCAAAATAAGAATAAAAGCAAAAGCAAATTTCGAAACCTGCATGACTTTGTTACTCGAAGTCATAAAGGGAAATTGATAGAAAGGTTAGTATGGCAGAAGTAGTCAGCGTGCGTTTCCGTACGGCAGGAAAACTATATTATTTCGATCCGCTCGATTTTGAAATCAAAAAGGGCGACCATGTAATAGTAGAGACCGCCAGAGGCATGGAATACGGAACCGTAATAGGAGAAAAAAGAGAAGTAGCGGAAGAGAATATTGTAAGACCCCTTAAGCCCATCCTTCGTATAGCAACAGCAGAGGATGATGCGCAGGAAGCCGACAATCTCGCCGTAAGAGAAGAAGCATATAAAATCTGCAAGGAAAAGATTGCAAAGCATGAGCTCCCCATGAAACTGGTGGAGGCTGAATATACATTCGACCGTAAAAAACTCATGTTTTATTTTACTGCGGACAACCGTATTGACTTCAGAGAACTCGTAAAAGATTTAGCAGCTGTATTTAAAACCAGAATCGAATTAAGACAGATTGGTGTAAGAGACGAGATTAAATTACTCGGCGGCGTAGGCATGTGCGGAAGAGAATTCTGCTGTCATTCGTATCTTCACGAATTTGCTCCCGTTTCGATTAAGATGGCAAAAGAACAGAACCTTTCGCTTAACCCGGCCAATGTTTCCGGTGTCTGCGGAAGACTTATGTGCTGCCTTAAAAACGAAGAGGAAACCTACGAGGAACTTAACAAAACCATGCCCGGCGTAGGCGATACCGTAAGCACCAACGACGGCTTTAAAGGCGAAGTAGTCAGCATCAATGTCTTAAGACAGAAGGTCAGAGTAGTCATTGAAATAAAAGACGAAAAAGAAATCAGAGAATACAATGCTTCCGAGCTCTATTTCAAGAAGAAATCCCATAAGGATAACAAAGAAGAAGAGGCTATAAGCGAAGAAGATCTTAAGGCACTCGAGCTTCTTGAAAAGCAGGAGCAGGAAGATATTATCGAGGTTGAGAGAGAGCAGGAAGAGGAAATAAAAGAGATTTTAGGAACTCCTAAGAACGACCGCAATCCCGGTAAGAAATTCGACAAAAAGAATGACAATTCTTTCGAAGGCAAGAATAAGAAGAAAGAAAAGAAGGACTGGGAAAAGAACGGTCCCGGCCCAGGCAAATCTGATAAGAAAAAATCGGGCAATCCTCAAAAGAAAAACGGCGGACATTATCACAACAACCGTCGCGAATCAAGACCCAGACGAAACGGTGATGAATAATTTACTTAAGGAAAACGAAAGAATAGATTCGCTTCAAAGAAACGGGTACAGTATAATCCAGAACTCTACCCGTTTTTGTTTTGGTATGGACGCGGTGCTTTTAACCGAGTTTGTGAGACTCAAAAAAGGCGACAAAGTCATGGACCTCTGCACGGGAACAGGAGTCATTCCGATTCTTTTATCAGCGAAAACCGAGGCAGAACATTTTACCGCGGTTGAGATTCAGGAAGAGTCCGCCGACATGGCCAAACGAAGTGTTATCTTAAACAGCCTCGAAGAGAAGATTGAAGTTATCTGCGATGATTTAAACAACTTAAGAGGCATATGCGAAAACGCATCCTTTGACGCAGTTACGGTCAATCCGCCTTACATGATACCGGGCAAAGCACTCGTCAATCCCGACGAGAGCAAAGCCGTTGCAAGGCATGAGATAAAATGCACGCTTAACGATGTCTTATCCGTATCGTCGTTTCTTTTAAAAAACGGCGGCAGATTTTTTATGGTGCATAAACCCGACAGGCTCGACGAAATCATTGTAAAAATGAAAGAAAACAAATTAGAGCCCAAGAGACTCCGCGTGGTTTATCCGAGAATTGATTCAGAGCCCAATATGATCTTAATCGAGGGCGTTAAATGTGCCGCTACAGGCATGAGAGTCGAAAAGCCTTTGATTATTTATGATGAAAAAGGTAACTACACACCTGAAGTAAGCAAGATTTATGAGGAAAACTGATGGCAGGTATTTTGTACTTGTGTCCGACTCCGATAGGCAACCTTAAAGACATCTCCGAGCGCGTGCTCGAGACCTTGAGGGAAGCGGATTTAATCGCAGCCGAAGACACCAGAAATTCGATGAAACTGATGAACGCTTTTGACATTCATGTGCCGATGACAAGCTATCATGAATATAACAAAACCGAAAAAGCGTACACGCTCATCGACAAGTTAAAAGAAGGAACAAATATAGCGCTTATTTCCGACGCAGGCACGCCCGGCATCTCCGATCCCGGCGAAGTGCTTGTAAAAATGTGCCATGAAGAGGGCATAAAAGTCACATCCTTACCCGGCCCCTGCGCCTGCATCACGGCACTCACGCTTTCGGGCTTTTCCACAAGAAGGTTTTCCTTTGAGGGATTCCTTCCTTCGGATAAAAAAGAAAGAAAAGAAGTGCTCGAAGACCTTAAAAAAGAGTACCGCACATTCATTATTTATGAAGCGCCCCATCATCTTAAAGGCACACTCGAAGAATTAAAAGAAACCCTGGGCGGAGAGAGAAAAATCGCGCTCTGCCGCGAACTTACCAAGAAATTCGAGGAAGTATTACGATTCGATCTTGACGGCGCGATTGTCTTTTATGAGAAGAACGAACCCAAGGGTGAATTCGTGCTTGTCTTCGAAGGGCTGGACAGAAATTCCGAAAAAGAAAAGATTCAAAAAAACTGGCAGGAAATGTCTGTTGAGGACCATATGAAGATATATTTGGACGCCGGAATGGACAAAAAGGAAGCCATGAAAGCCGTCGCAAAAGACCGAGGCGTCTCCAAAAGCGAAGTTTACAATGCTTTGCTGTAAAGTATCTTAAAACGATTTGTGAAGTTTCTGTAAATATATAAATTTGTGGTTGACAAAGAAATTTACTGATAATATACTCATAGTCGTTAAGGCTAGACGAAAAAAATTATG
>JAGCVT010000126.1 GCA_017962225.1 Lachnospiraceae bacterium | reverse complement strand
TTTTCCCATGTGTAGATTTGTAATCGATTATACATATACTACTACCGAATCGGCTATGCACATTCATTCAGTGTATGGTCTTGGTGTTGTATGTGATAATTCGAACTACAGGGAAGAATAAAAACGGATAAAAATTTAAGTATTTTATGACCGCCTGTTTTTCGAAGCAGGCGGTTTTTATTATATAATTAACTAAGGAGGTATGATTATGGATTTGCATGATTATAAGGACGTGGCGGAGAATTACGACAGCTATCTTGAAGTAATGTATTCGGAGTTTGATGCTCATGAAAATTTCCGCGAATTTTATTATGAACTGGCAAAGAAATACGGTCAGGACGGAGTGGTTGATATAGCATGCGGAACCGGCGCCGTACTTCTTTATCTTGCAGAAAGAGGAATAGATATCGACGGAACGGATATTTCCGAAGAGATGTGCAAGGTTGCTTCTAAAAAGGCAGAGGATATGAATCTTAAGCTGAATATTTATCCTGCGGATATGACAAAATTTTCATCAGGAAGAAAGTATTCGCTGGCCATTGTTGCAAGAAGCGGATTCATGCATCTTCCTACGCAGCAGTTGCAAAAGGAAGCACTAATTAATATCAGGGAACAGCTTTTACCGGGCGGTATCTTAACGTTTAATACTTTTGATCCCTGGCCTGTGATGCAGGCAGAGCAGATTAAAACAAGCCCTGACGATTATACGTACAGACTTGAATATATTAACAATCACGGAAACAAAGAAAAGATTTACAATGCGATTTCCTATAACCCTTATACGCAGCAGCTTTTTGGCAACTGGAAATTCGAAGAGTACAACGAAAACGGAGAAGTAATCGATGTGAGAATCAGACCTCTTCTTATGAGAGAGACGTACCGCCCTGAGATATTCCTTCTCGCGGAACTATGCGGATTCGAAGTGCTCGATATTTACAGAGGCTATAAGGGAGACAAGGAAAATTTAAACGATCCTTCAACGGCCGCAAAATACAGGAGCAATTTAATCTGGATACTTAAAAAGAAAGACTGAAGGTGAAGAAAATGGATAGAAAAATAAAAGAGGATTACATCAGAGAAATGAATATGGAGGAAATTTCGGAGTGCGTAAATGTTATCAGAACAGCATTTAAAACTGTTGCCGACGAACTTGGATTTACCAGGGAAAACGCTCCGAGATTTACAGCATTCGCAACTGATGATACAAGACTTCAGTATCAGCTGATGGTTGAGAAAAGACCGATGTATGTATATCTTCATGAAGGAAAAATAGTCGGATATTATTCGCTTGCCATTCTCGATAACGGAAGCATTGAACTTAACAATCTCGCAGTACTTCCTGAATTCCGACATTTGGGAATAGGAGAAAAACTTGTAAACGATGCTTTTGAAAAAGCAAAAGCTTTTGGCAAAGAAAAACTGGAAATCGGTATAGTGGAAGAAAACGTAAAACTTCGTAACTGGTACGAGAAATTAGGATTCATTCACACAGGCACAAAGAAGTTTGATTTCTTTCCCTTTACCTGCGGATATATGGAAAAAATTTTATGAGGAAAAAGTATGAAATATTTTAGAATACACACAGCGGATAATGCGTATTTAACAAAACAGCCGAGAGGTATTTTTACGGCAGTCTGGAAACTTGTTGAATCGGGAATTCTTAACGAAGAAGAGAAAAAAGAATATTGGCGTAACAGGGAATACTTTGAGAAAGTTCTTCCGGTCCCTCCGATTTACGATGACGGCAATCCCGCCGGTGCAATTACATGGTTTAAAGACACCGAAGAGGGCAAAGAGATTTATGCTCAGATGTCGTTTTACAGGGAGATGCTGTCAAAGTACGGTGTTGACTTGTTTAAGTCAGAGACTGAGGAAATCCCCGGCGAAATTATTTACGAGGACGAGTTTCAGATAGCCGTAAAAAATGTCAGGGATAACATTGAAGTTACCACGAAAAAAGAATTGTATTTGAATAAAAAAGACTCATAATTTATAATTATTTTTTGGAGATAAAAAATGGATTTAATAATACTTATAGGAGCCGGTGCTGTCGGGAAAATGACCGTCGGCCAGGAACTGATGAAAATAACCGATTTCAGGCTTTTTCACAATCATATGATGATAGAGCCTGTGCTTGAAATATTCGGAAAGTTTGACGGAAGTGTAGTTTCGAAGCTTAGAGAAGATATCTTTGATGCTTTTATGAGGACAGAATATCAGGGCCTGATTTTTACTTTTATGTGGGGCTTTGACTTACAGTCCGACTGGGATTACATCAAGGGTGTGAGCGAGAAATTTGAAGCCACTGGCGGTACTGTTTACTATGTTGAACTAGTGGCGGATCAGGTGGTTCGCCTTGAGCGAAACAAGACCGAAAACAGGCTCTTAAACAAACCTTCTAAAAGAGATATTGCGGTTTCAGACGAAAGGTTAATCAGAGAGGAAACCAAGTATCGTTTAGTAAGCCGCGAAGGTGAAATTCCTTTCAAAAATTACATCAAAATCGACAACACAAACCTTGCTCCCGACGTGGTTGCCAGGATGATAAAAGAGCACTTCAAGCTTCCCGGAAAAAGCAATGCGGAAATGATGAACAGAATGTTTCTTGAGGAAGTAAGGGAAGAAGAACTTGAACAGCTTTTGGAAATGCAGGTTGAAAGTTTTATGCCCCTGTACGAAAAGTACCATGACGAGTGTTCGCCTGCGATCGAGTCCATCGACAAGATAAAAGCAAGGGCAGCAGTCCCGAGCAGAACATACTATTTTATCGTTGTGGATGGTGCGAGAGTAGGAGTTATCAATATCGGCAACAATAATCCGAACGAAAAAGACGTTTCTTTTATCAGTCCGATTTTCATACTGCCTAAGTACCAGAACATGGGCATCGGATACACGGCGATACAAAAAGCATTTGAAATGCATCCCGAAGTAAAGACATGGAAACTCGATACTATTCTTCAGGAAAAAGGCAACTGCCATCTGTACGAAAAATGCGGCTTTGTCAGAGTCGGCGAAGAGAAAGTAATAAACGATAAGATGACACTTATCGATTACGAATACAAAGTAAAATAAAAGGATGAAACAATGAAAAAATTTGAAGAGAAAATCTGGTTAGACGGTGAATACAACTACAGAGCAGCATACGGCTTTGTGCCCAATATTCATGCATATCTTCATGACGATGACGAGAAAAGAGACTGCATGATAGTGCTTCCGGGCGGCGGATACTGTATGGTTGTACCTCCCGAAGCAGAGATTCCCGCGATGGAATTTTACAACCGCGGAATGAATGTTTTCATCCTTACATACACTACCGATATTACTTTCTCCATACCTCTTAAAAAACAGCCTCTTAATGATGCTGCACGTGCAGTTAGATTTATCAGAAAAAGAACTGCGGAATACAATATTGACGGTAGAAAACTATTAATCTGCGGTTTCTCCGCAGGCGCACATGTCTGCGGAAGCCTCGCAGTTCATTTTGATGATGTTGCTGACGAAAACGCAGATTATAAAGATATTTCCGCCAGACCTGACGGAGTTATTCTGTCCTACCCTGTTATCACTACAGGTGAATTTACACATATTTATTCCGTATGGGCACTGCTTGGAAAAGAGGCTCCTAAGGAAGAACTGGATTATTTCTCGCTTGAAAAACAGGTTAAGGAAAACACTCCTCCCTGCTTTATCTGGCAGACTGTAACCGACAATCTTGTGCCGGTTGAAAACAGTTATTTAATGGCAAAGGCTTTAAAAGAAAAAGGCGTAATGTATGCGCATTATGTATTCCCCGAAGGATTCCACGGACTGAGTGTTCCTAATGAAGATTTCTTTGCAGGAAAGTTCGAAGATTTTACGATGGATCAAGTTATGAGAGCCGTTGCAGCTGTAAAGAACGGTGAAAGTATAGATGTATCCGAAGAAAGAATAGCCGAACTGAAAGAACAGTTCGCAGACGATAAAAAAGAGGAAGCGCCTCCGCTTCCTCCTAATCCCGTATCTCTTTTTGCAGATGTTGCAAAGTGGCCGGATCTTGCCATGGAGTGGATGAAGAGAATAGTCTGAGCACTGTTACTGTTCTGACAGTGCTTCCAGTAATTCATCCATATCAACATTTGATTTGATGTTGTATCTCTCCATATAATCCTTCATGCCTGTGCTGTAGATTTTCAGATTTTCCAATGCCGATTCCATTTGTCTTTCGCCCAGATCCATTTTGGATTCATCCTGTTCATTGAAGCCTTCCCGCATCAGAGCGTAGCCGCTTCTTAGGTATTTTAGGGCTTTAACATAATAATCATCAAAACTTTTTATTTCGTAATCGTAAATCCCGACATTCCTGTTTTCCGCATTTGTCACTATGATATCCAGATATTCGATAATCATCCCAATATATGAAACATAGGTTCTGTAATCGTCTGACTGCATCATCTGATTGGTAGTAAGCTGAATCGCTTCCCAGTAAACCACGTCGTCATGAAGACTTTCCGAGTATTCGGCAAGTGCCTTTTGTTTGCTGAAGTTTGTACAGCCTGTAAGCGTTGCGATAGCAGCAAGCGACAGAAGCACATACAAAACAGTTCTGGTTATTTTCTTCATTTTCATATCCTTCTTAATCTATTTTATAAACATATACTCTCCAGTAGCTGACTGAAGAATCAAAAGCGCCGATGGCTGACAAATTATACTGTTCGCAGTCCGTAATCGGTGCGGCGGAGAATATATACTTACAGTTCATCTCTTTCATTTTATCATAATTAAGGTGTAAATCATCTACACTTCCCTGATAATATTTGCTGAGCATATAGGAATTCGCCCATTCGTGATAGAGAAGATAGCAGCGGTTTCCCCAGTCGTCAAAGTAACTTTTGTTAAACTCGCTTAACTCAAGCTCATCTGCAATTATCTCTCTGAATTCGTGCTTGTAGGAAAGAGGATAGTTATTTGAATATCCGTCTATTGTGTTAAATCCGTGTATCAGCGCCGCAACGGGACACATGCCTAAATGCGCCACGCGGTAGGAGTCAATATCTTCGCCGATTGTATCTTCAATTTCCTGCATCACATCTTCCGCATAAAGATTTCTCATGCTGACATAGTAGGATTTTTTTTCGTTGCTTAATGCTGATACAAGGTTCTGATGGAAAATGCCGTCCGGATCTTTTATGAGGAATGCAAGTACAGCGAGGAAAAGAACGTCTGTTAAGATGAATGAAACAACTTTTCCTTTCTCGGGGAATGCTTCAAAAACTGCGGCCGCGGATACGCCGAACAAAATGTACCAGAGTGCGGGAAGGAAATAGTAAACTCTCGAAAACTGGAACGATGTAAACATTCCCGGGAGAAGATTCTGAAGGCGGATAAAAGCTGTTGTGTTAAAGAACGCGTAAAGAACGGCGGTTAAAATTATTGCGCCGAAAATAATGCCGATATAAGGCAGGTATTTTCTTGATTCTTTTCTGATGGCGGAAATGATAATCGCAATCGCTACCACGATAAAAATCGGCTCGTGCATCGAAACCGCCTCGTACTCGGCAGAACCTTTAAGCAGAATGTTTTTAAGCGAATCGAAGAAATTTACTCCGACGGTTTTTAAGTCAAATTCGACTCTGTGGGAAACGAAGCCCGCGCCGGTTAATGCATTTATGATAAGGTCTTTGTTAAGGACCGCATAGATTGTAAAAAGGATCATAAAAGAAATAAAAAGCGGAGCGTGGAATTTCTTTTTTCTGATGCTTTCTTCAACAGTGAGTACAAAAAGTATTCCGATAACTGCCCAGCCGCAGAGCGAAAGGCTAGTGGTAAAAGCAAAGAAAGCTATCAGGATAAAATGCAAAATCATGCGTCTTTTCTTTTCTGCTTTAATCATTTTTAAAATGCAGCAGATAAGGAGAGGCATGCCCATGACTAGATTACCGTAGATGCTGTGTACGGGAAGCATCGCAAAAAGAAATGCAGACAGAAATGCCGCAAAATTATTTTTGGTAATGTGCTTTATGCAGTAATACATTCCGAAGAATGCAGTGATTATAACGATAATATGCTGGATTAAAAATGCAGTGTATACATTGAAGAGTTTATAGAGAATTACAAAGCCCGGAGCGAAGGGCATGATGCTGACCGAAGGAATTCCGGACATCATCTGCTCGTATGTATCTGCGCCGAAATATCTGGCCGCAAACACGTAGTTAATGATGGTTTCGTCGAGCTGGTCGTGCACTACGAAAATGGCACTTCCGACGCCGTAACGGAAAGTAAGAAATAAGACCGGTGAGAGGATTAGTATTATCGCCGGAATCCCTAAGTATTCAAATTCAAATTTCTTTAATTTCTCGCTCATAAAAAATATTTTATCAAAAGTATAAATTGTTGGAAAGAAAAGAATTTGGAATTATAATTGAAGGGACGGAAGTTGTTTCTTTTATGATTTTTAAGAGAGGGGTTATTATGTCGGTTCTGGCAGCTTTTATGGTACCGCATCCTCCGCTTATCGTGCCTGATATCGGCCAGGGGAGCGAGCGAAAGGTACAAAAGACGATAGACAGTTACAAAAAGGTGGCTAAGGAAATCGCTGAGCTTAAGCCTGATACTATTGTGATTTCAAGCCCGCATGCGGTGATGTACTACGATTATTTCCATATTTCACCGGGCGGGAGCGCTAAGGGCGAT
>JAGCVT010000125.1 GCA_017962225.1 Lachnospiraceae bacterium | reverse complement strand
CGGTTATCTTTTCATCATTAACCGTACATCCGCCCTGCTCGATGGTTCTTCTTCCTTCGGAACGTGTGGGAACAAGCTTTGCTGCAACCAAAATTCCGATTAAGTCAATCTGACCGTCCCTGAAGTCTTCATCTGTCAGTGTGCATGAAGGCATATTTTCAAGATTTCCGCCGCCTGCGAAAAGTGCCTTGGAAGCTTCTTTTGCTTTTGTAGCCTCTTCTTCGCCATGAACCATCTTGGTAAGTTCGAATGCGAGGATTTCCTTTGCTTCGTTAAGCTGTGAACCCTCCCAGCTATCCATCTTGTCAATTTCTTCGAGAGGAAGGAATGTGAGCATTCTGATGCATTTAAGAACATCTGAGTCTGCCACGTTTCTCCAGTACTGGTAGAACTCGTAAGGTGATGTCTTTTCGGGATCAAGCCATACTGCACCTTTTTCTGTCTTGCCCATCTTCTTGCCTTCTGAGTTAAGAAGAAGCTGGATGGTCATAGCGTATGCGTCTTTGCCGAGTTTTCTTCTGATAAGTTCTGTACCGCCGAGCATGTTGGACCACTGGTCGTCACCGCCGAACTGCATGTTGCAGCCGTATTTCTGGAAGAGCATATAGAAATCGTAGCTCTGCATGATCATGTAGTTAAACTCAAGGAAAGTAAGACCTTTTTCCATTCTCTGCTTGTAGCACTCGGCACGAAGCATGTTGTTAACCGAGAAACATGCACCTACTTCTCTTAAAAGTTCAATGTAGTTAAGGTTTAAAAGCCAGTCGGCGTTGTTTACCATCATAGCTTTGCCTTCAGAGAAATCGATAAACTTGCTCATCTGCTTTTTAAAACATTCGCAGTTGTGATCGATATCTTCCTTGGTAAGCATCTTTCTCATATCAGACTTGCCCGAAGGATCTCCGATATGGCCTGTACCGCCGCCGATAAGTGCGATAGGTTTATTCCCTGCCATCTGAAGTCTCTTCATAAGGCAGAGTGCCATAAAGTGACCTACGTGAAGACTGTCTGCGGTAGGATCGAAACCGATATAGAAAACTGCTTTTCCGTTATTGACAAGTTCTCTTATTTCATCTTCGTCGGTCAGCTGTGCAAGAAGTCCTCTTGCCTGTAATTCTTCAAATATTCCCATTGTATTTCTCCTAAAATAAATTTTATGAAAATAATAATTCTTCGAGCTCTTTTACGGTCTCTGCAACATATGTTGCACCCGCATCCTTTAACTCGTTTTTATCAAAAGCAAAGCCGTAATTAACTCCTATGGAGTCGAGGTTAAAATACTTCGCACCATTGATATCATAATGTCTGTCACCGATCATTACAACATCTTTGTCGCCGTTTTTAAGATTGAGTATTTCAAGCGCTTCTTTTATTACGTCTTCTTTTTCGCATTTTTTGCCTGATAAATCCGCAGCACTTATTATATCAAAGTACTGTCTTAAATCAAACTTATTTAAAATATCCTCTACAAAACCGGTCGGCTTGCTGGATGCGATTACAAGCACCCTGTTATCGTCCTTAAGCTTTTTTAAAAGTTCGGGGATTCCCTCATAAGGACGATTTTCGAATTTGCCGACCTTCGAATATCGTTCGCGGTAAAGCGCTATTGCTTTTTCGGTAGTCTCTTCATCGAAGCCGCAGTACTCCTTAAATGAATCTTTTAAGGGCGGTCCGATAAAACGTAATTTTATATCGTCAGGAAGGTCTTCGACGCCTAAATTAATTAAGGCATAACTAACTGACTTAGTTATGCCTTCTTGAGAATCCGTCAAAGTACCGTCCAGATCAAATAACAGGTATTTGTACATTACTGTAATGCCTCTATAATCTTCTTGTACACTTTATTGGGATGAGGAAGTTCAACCGATTTGAACAGCTGAACATATGCGAGCAGAATCATGTGAGCGTCTACAGTCGCAATTCTTACTTCATGTGATTTCGCATACTGTTTGCAGAAATCTTCAATCGTAAGAGTGATGTACTTAACTCTCTTGTTAATTCTGTCATCATCCACCTGTAACAGATTTGCTATCTCGTTTACAGCCAGTTTATCAAAGAAATATGCTAATGATGTTAACTGATGAATGGGATTAAGCTCATAAATATAATCGATTGCTATAAGAGCTGTCTCCGATTCGTTATAAAGCTTCTCGCCGTAGAGAACGTCAACGTTGCTTACGGGGTGATCGAATTTGCCCCTGGTCTCTGTAACGAGCAGTTCCATATAATGCTTGCCGATCCAGTTGTCAAGTTCATGATAAATGATTTCGTTATACCATGAAATAACATTCTCGACCTTGTCAAGTCTGCCGAACTGCATATACATGTCTTTATAAATCTTAATGACCATTCTCTCCGCTTCTTCGGGATCTGTTATAACCATGGATACATGGAAATAGACATCATCAGCGGTCATTACAAATATCTTTTCGAAAGCTTCCGTTTCGCCTTTTAAAAACTTCTTAACCTGAACGGACAATTCATAAGTATAAATCATACCGACTCCTCCAGTAATAATATTGCACCTTCCGAATTTATTTTAAAAAATTTCCGATAAAATTGCAATACCTTCGTGCAAGCAGTCTAATATATTCGCACGAACTAACAATTAAGGGTAATGACCTAAATTAATTAGTTGTAGCTGATGCCTTTGTGAATATCCTGAAGGCTCTTAACACCGATCTGACCCTGTTCTTTTAAGGCCTTGATGCCGGCTGCGGATGCCTTTGCTGCTGCCATTGTGGTAATGTAAGGAACTCTGTGCTTGATGGCGTTCTTTCTGATGTATGAATCGTCAAAAATCTTGTCCTTACCTGCAGGTGTATTGATTATTAACTGAATTTCTTTATTTGTTATTGCATCGACAATATTGGGTCTGCCTTCCTGCATCTTTTTAATCTTCTCTGCGGGAATTCCGAGGGATACGATTAAGTCGTATGTGGTTCCTGTTGCAAGAATCTTAAATCCGCATTCATGGAATGCTTTTGCAACTTCGGGAAGTTCCTTCTTGTCGTTCTTGTTAACCGAGATAAGTACGGTTCCTTCAAGAGGCAGAGGATTCTTGGTTGCTTCCTGAGCCTTGTAATATGCTTCACCGAAATCGGGAGCGATACCGAGTACTTCACCGGTTGATCTCATTTCGGGTCCGAGTAAGGGGTCAACCTCCTGGAACATATTGAACGGGAATACTGCTTCTTTTACGCCGTAGTAATCGTAGTGGCTGTCCTTAAGTGCGGGAACGGGTGAAGGCTTGCCTGTAATTTCGCTTGTAACGATTTCCGTAGCAAGTTTAACCATGTTGATACCGCAGACCTTGGATACAAGGGGAACTGTTCTCGATGCTCTGGGGTTGGCTTCGATTACATATACCACTCCGTCTTCGATTGCATACTGCATATTCATAAGACCGCGTACATTCATTTCTACGGCAATCTTCTTTGTATAATCTTTTATGGTAGCAAGATTCTCGGGAGAGATATGCATGGAAGGAAGGATACAAGCGGAGTCACCTGAGTGAATACCTGCAAGTTCGATATGCTCCATAACAGCGGGAACAAATGCATGCTCACCGTCTGAGATGGCATCTGCTTCACATTCCATAGCGTTCTTTAAGAATCTGTCGATAAGGATGGGTCTGTCAGGTGTAACACCTACAGCTGCTGCCATATAATCCTTTAAGCTCTCTCTGTCGTATACGACTTCCATTCCGCGGCCGCCTAATACGAAGGAAGGACGAACCATTACGGGATAACCGATTTTCTCTGCGATTTCGATAGCATCGTCGATTGTAACAGCCATACCTGCTTCGGGCATGGGAATGTCGAGTTTCTTCATCATTGCACGGAAGAGATCTCTGTCTTCTGCCATATCGATTACTTCGGGAGGTGTTCCTAAAATCTTAACTCCGTTAGCCTGAAGTGAATCTGCAAGGTTAAGAGGTGTCTGTCCGCCGAACTGAGCGATAACGCCTACGGGTTTTTCTTTCTCATATATGCTTAATACATCCTCAAGTGTAAGAGGCTCAAAATAGAGCTTGTCGGATGTATCGTAGTCTGTCGATACTGTCTCGGGGTTACAGTTAACAATGATGGTCTCAAATCCGAGCTCACGAAGAGCAAATGCAGCATGTACGCAGCAGTAGTCAAATTCGATACCCTGGCCGATTCTGTTAGGACCGCCGCCTAAGATCATTACCTTAGGCTTGTCTGTATTGATAGTGCTCTTATCGGGAGCATTGTATGTTGAGTAGTAATAAGCGCTGTTCTCTGTACCTGATACGTGAACGCCTTCCCAGCTTTCAGTTACGCCGATTGCCTTTCTTGCGTTTCTGATATCGTCTTCCTTAACGCCTAAAATCTGGCTTAAGTACTTATCCGAGAAACCGTCTTTCTTAGCCTGTCTTAAGCTCTTCTCATCGGGAACGGAGCCTTTCATGCGAAGGAGTGCTTCTTCTTCCTCAACGAGTTCCTTCATCTGCTCAATGAAGTAATGTTTAATCTTTGTAAGTTCAAAGAGTTCGTCTACGGTAGCACCTTTTCTTAATGCTTCGTACATGATGAACTGTCTTTCGGATGTTGGGATTACAAGTCTTGCAAGAAGCTCGCCCTTTGTAAGCTCGTTGAAATCCTTTGCAAAGCCGAGACCGTAACGTCCGGTTTCAAGTGATCTGATGGCTTTCTGGAAAGCTTCCTTGTATGTCTTACCGATACTCATTACTTCGCCTACGGCTCTCATCTGAGTACCGAGCTTGTCTTCTACGCCTTTGAATTTTTCAAATGCCCAGCGTGCAAATTTGATAACTACATATTCGCCGTCGGGATAATATTTATCGAGTGTGCCGTACTTACCGCAGGGGATTTCATCAAGTGTAAGTCCCGAAGCAAGCATTGCGGATACAAGTGCGATAGGGAAACCTGTTGCTTTTGAAGCAAGAGCCGAAGAACGTGATGTTCTGGGGTTGATTTCGATAACTACTATTCTTCCGCTCACGGGATCGTGTGCGAACTGTACGTTACATCCGCCGATAACTTCGATTGAATCTACAATCTTGTATGCCTGTTCCTGAAGCACTTTCTGGATATCTTCGGAGATTGTAAGCATGGGAGCAGAGCAGAATGAATCGCCTGTATGAACGCCGACGGGGTCGATGTTCTCGATGAAGCAGACGGTAATCATGTTGCCCTTGGCATCTCTTACAACTTCAAGTTCGAGTTCTTCCCAGCCTAAGATGGATTCTTCTACAAGAACCTGTCCTACGAGTGAAGCCTGAAGGCCTCTTGCCATAACTGTCTTAAATTCTTCTACGTTATAAACCAGTCCGCCGCCTGCGCCGCCCATTGTGTATGCGGGACGAAGTACTACGGGAAAACCGATTTCTTTTGCTATTTCAAGTCCTTCTTCAACGGAATAAGCAACCTGAGAACGGGCCATCTCTATTCCGAGTGCATTCATTGTGTTCTTAAATTCGATACGGTCTTCACCTTTTTCGATTGCGTCTACCTGAACACCGATAACTTTTACATTGTACTTATCAAGCACACCTGCTTCGGAAAGTTCGGAGCAGAGGTTAAGTCCTGACTGACCGCCTAAGTTGGGAAGTAACGCATCAGGGCGTTCCTTTTCAATTATCTGTGTAACTCTTTCAAGATTAAGCGGTTCGATATAGGTAACATCAGCCGTTGTAGGGTCGGTCATAATCGTAGCGGGGTTTGAGTTAACCAGTACGATTTCGTAACCGAGTTTTTTGAGCGCCTTGCACGCCTGGGTTCCCGAATAGTCAAATTCGCATGCCTGACCGATAATAATCGGGCCGGAACCGATAATCAGAACTTTATGAATGTCTTCTCTCTTTGCCATAAAGGACCTCCTAAATATATCTTACTCCACACCGTCGAAACAGTATGTACAAACATCACACTTGGGCAGACCG
>JAGCVT010000124.1 GCA_017962225.1 Lachnospiraceae bacterium | reverse complement strand
TTACAACGAAAAGAGAATTAAAGAAAGACTGGGATGGATGAGTCCTGTTCAATACAGGCTCAGTATCACGGCTGCATAAAAATAGCGTAGCAGCCATCAAACTGCTACGCTTAAAAAGTCTAACTTTCGGGGGTCACCTCAATCGGCTGCACTCTTTTTTTATGAAAAAAAACTTATTTATCATTATCTAATTCTTCGGACAAAACTTCCTCGGCTTCATCCTTCGTTGCCTTAGAGAGAGTTTCCTCATCCTTTTCCTTATTTACTTCAAAAGTGGCAATATTCTTTTTACCCGTGACAACACTTATCATCCATAAAAGAAGCCAGAGGATTATCGGAAGAAGCACGCATCCTGCTGCAAATATGGGGAATAAAACCGATTTCATGGGGATAGGAAGTATTGCCAGAGCAAGTGTGGCAATTACCCAGCCGAGTATTACAATTAGTCCGATGATTGCAAGAATTCTTTTTATCATATTTTCTCCCGTTTATAATTCAATTAAGCTTAAACAAAAGCAGTCATTATTGTTGCAAGATAAATCATTCCGTAATAAAGAAGGAACATTCCGACTGCAAAAACATAAAAGAGAATGGCACCCCAGTTGCCTGCTGCACATCTTTTCGTGCCTTTCTGGCCGAGCATCATATCCTTTCTGACGGAGATTGCCTTCTTTATGAATACGATAATTAATATAATTCCAACCAGAATCAGGAAATAATAGAAAAGATTAACGAAAGCCGTGAGCATAATTCCGAAAATCGCAAACGGATTCTGACTGAGTATTCTTTCTATTTCGGCTTGATACATCGCGATACCCTGGGAAAAATTATTGGGATGTGTCTGAAGGTATGCACTTAATTTGTTAAGTGCATTGTTAATGCTTTCAGTCACACCGGCGGGTATGGTTTTTCTTGCAAGAGGAATTACAAGCGATGCATAAAGGTTGTAGCACATATGAAGGAATACGGTATATCTTAATTTGCCGGTATTCGAGTAAATATATGCAAATAAAAGTCCGAGTCCGAAAGCATAGAAGAACTGTAAAAAGTTTCCGTGATAAACAGCAAAAGTAAATGCGGAAATCATAATTGCTGCACCGTATCCGTATTTGGATGTGGAATCGATTACTATCTTTCTGAAGATAAATTCTTCCAAAATCGGAATAACAATACCTACGGTAATAATTCCGAAAATAAGATATGCCCATGAATCATCGGCATATAAAAGACTGTTTATAACAGTACTGCCCGATAATACTGTTGCTAACACGGATTTTGTAATGATTGCAGGAAGCTGAATCACCGTATCCGTGATTGAACCTATTATGGTTCCGATTCCGGAAATACCGAAACAGCAGAGGAAAAGAATGAGCCACCAGCCGAAATTAAGCTTGTGCTGCTCGGGCTTCTTGGCTGTTTTCTTTGTCATAAAATAAAGAATCAGAGATCCTATGGCAACAGATACCATCAGGTAAATGTATTTTAAAATCTCGGAAATTGTATTTAAATAACCGCTGTCAACAAAATTCTTGTAGGCATAGGTGAAGTTATTATGAATTCTCTTGGAAAACTCATCCATGAATCCGACAAAAACATACTGCGGAACCATAAAGATTGCCTGAATGATAAGGATAATAAGTATTACCAGTGTCAGTTTCCAGAGAAAAGAAGCATAGTATTTCTTTTTCTCTTTTTTTACGGCATCTTCATCAAAAGGTATTTCTGCAACGGGCTCTGCAGTAACATTCGTTTCTTCGTTTTCTAAAATAATCTGATTATTGTCCATTTTCTCCCCTTATAACCATTTAGGGACGGTTCCGTTTTGGCTTTTTTGACCATTTCAGAACCGTCCCTGATTGGCTCTTATGCGTTTTTACCGCAGCATTTTTTGTATTTTTTGCCTGATCCGCAAGGACAGGGATCGTTAGGGTAAACCTTAGCGTCTTTCTTAATGGTAGTGGATGCTTTCTGCTCCTTGTAAAGAGCTTTCTTTTCATCCTCTGTGAAATACTCGTTCCACTCTTCGAGGTTGTAAAGCCAGTCAGCGCCTGCAGCGACCATGTTCTTGTAAAGAAGTTCTTTATCATACTCGAGTGAAATCATTGTATCCTCGTCCATATCCTCGATGGGGTTGGGAGTTACAAGTGAATCATTGATACCGTCGAGAATACCTGTCATATAAAAAGTATCGATTCCGTACTTTTCACAGAGTTCTTTTACGGTACCTTTTACAGGCTCTTTCTCGGGAAGGAGTTTCTGATAAAATCCTTTTTCAAGTGAGAAATAAGTGTTCCAGATAGGCTGAAGGGTAGACTTGTCAGCAGTTTCGTCATAAGCCTTCGCACGCCAAGTATCCAATAATTTCATATTCTAAAACCATCCTTTATAAGTTATTTCTTTTATGATATAATAACAACCGCTATTTAGTATAAAACAAAAAGGGCAAAAATGGAAGATTTTATTGTTTATGCCGATTGGTTTGAGCACGAAATAAAGAAATAAAAATTTGTTGTTGACTTTATTTACAAAACCATATAAAATACTAATGTTGCAAAACAAAGCAGAGTATCCGCTCTCACCCGACGACAATTGCGTTTTCGGCGTTAATATTTGAAAGTTAGCAAAGAGCTTTTTTATATTATTGAGTGGATATTGTGTCCACTCAATTTTTTTTCG
>JAGCVT010000123.1 GCA_017962225.1 Lachnospiraceae bacterium | reverse complement strand
GAAGTTAAAGACTTCGCAGAATGCGGTCTTTGCGGAACAGCAGCAGTTGTATCACCCGTTGGCAAGATTTACGACCACGGCAAAGAAATCTGCTTCCCTGCAGGCATGGAAGAAATGGGTCCCTGGACCAAGAAGATTTACGATACACTTACAGGCATTCAGAGATGCGAAATCGAAGCTCCCGAAGGCTGGATAAAAGTAATCAAATAAGTTTTCTCAGGTGCCCGGCACGCGATAGCGTGCCAGGCACCTTTTTTATTGCAAAACACCAGTGTTTGTGGTAGAATAGAGCGAATTGAATATGAAACGGAAGGTGTCAAAGCGAAATTGATCGGCTTTGGTGAAAAGGGAAACAGGTGAAAGTCCTGTGCGAACTCGTCACCGTAATTACGGAGTTTATGCCATATGCCACTGGTAGCGCGGGAAGGCGGCATAGATGATGATGTATGAGTCGGGAGACCTGCCTTTCGCTGTACGCGGGGTTTTTCCCCGAGCCACGAGTAACTGGCTGTACGAAAAGGACAGGGTAAGCAATTACCCGGATTTTCTCATGTTCTTTTTTAGGCCTTTATCGAATTGATAGAGGTTTTATTTTGTATTTAGGGGTTAAATACATTAGAACTTTTAGTTCAAAGGAGGCAAAATGAGAAGAAAATTTTTAGCAATTGTGACTGCTTGTACACTTGCTTCGGTATGCCTTACAGGCTGCTCTTTAACAAACTCTATTGTTAATGAAACCCAGCAGGAGATTGAGCAGACCAAAGAGAACCTTGCAAATGAAGCAGAGCAGATTGGTGCAGACCTTGACAAAGCAACCGAAGACATGCTTAGTGCATTTGAAGGTTTGGGCGAAGGAACTGAAGAGCCCTCACAGGAGGAAATTGATCAGATGAAAGCTGACGAAGTTGCCGCACTTATCGATGCTATCTATGTTCAGGAAAGAACAGCAGATACAGACGCGCAGTGTGAAGCTGCCAAGAAGGCTTGGGACGCACTTACAGATGAGCAGAAAGAGCTTGTTGAAGGCGAAGAAGCTGATCCCGATTACTTCGGCAGAGACACCGGCGATGCATCTTTAGACGATGCAAGAAACGCTGATGAAATCGGCGAGAACGAAATCCTTGTAGTAAGCTTTGGTACATCTTTCAACGATTCCAGAGCAAAAGATATCAAGGGTATCGAAGATGCACTTGCAGAAGCTTATCCTGACTGGTCCGTAAGAAGAGCATTTACAGCTCAGATTATTATCAACCACGTACAGGCAAGAGAAGGGGAAAAGATAGATAATGTAGAGCAGGCTCTTGAAAGAGCTGTAGCAAACGGCGTTAAGAACCTTGTAGTTCAGCCTACACACCTTATGCACGGCGCAGAATACGATGAATTAATCGAAGCACTTGATGCATATACAGACAAATTTGATAGCGTAAAGATCGCTGAGCCTCTCCTTGGTGAAGTAGGAAGCGATGCAACTGTTATCAATGCAGACAAGAAGGCTGTAGCAATCGCTGTAGCTGAAGCAGCTGCAAAGGAAGCAGGCTTTGACAGCATTAAGGATATGCAGGAAGCAGGTATTGCACTTGTTCTTATGGGACACGGTACATCACATGCTGCAAAGATTTCCTACAGCCAGATGCAGACACAGATGAACGAACTCGGTTATGAGAACGTATTCATCGGTACAGTTGAAGGCGAGCCTGAAGAAACAGCATGCGAAAACGTAATCGATGCTGTAGCAGAAGCAGGTTACAAGACTGTAGTTTTAAGACCTCTCATGGTAGTTGCAGGCGATCATGCTAACAACGATATGGCAGGTGAAGACGAAGATTCATGGCTTTCAATGTTCGAAGCATCAGGAAAATTCGACGAAATCGATACTCAGATTTCCGGTCTTGGAAGAATTGAGGAAATTCAGAAACTCTATGTAGAGCATACAAAGAACGTACTTAAATAAAAGCATTCTCGGCGGAAGTTAAATCTAAATTTAATTTAATTTCCGCCGATTTTTTCTTATTTCGGGGGAATATTAAAATTTTTATCATAAAAGATATAAAACGGAGAATATGAAATGAAAAAATCTTTACTTTATCTGGCAAGTATTATTACCTCGATAGCACTTCTTGCAGGATGCGACATAAAAGGCGCACCTGAAATGATTAATTTAGATGACGAATCAGAAGGTTTCGTAAAAAATGAAATTATAGATGAAAATGGTTCGGTTGAAGAAATTGAAATAACGGAAGCCGAGGTTTCAAAACCTGAAGCAGACAAGTGCGAACTTGAGGACGGTGTTTATATTGCTGAGTTTGATACAGACAACTCAATGTTTCATGTAAATGAAATGTGCGACGGCAAGGGAGAACTTACCGTAAAAGACGGTCAGATGACCATCCATGTATCACTTACTTCCAAAAAGATAGTTAATCTTTACTACGGACTGGCAGAAGATGCGCGGAAGGAAGGCGCAGAACTGCTTGAGCCCTCAGTAGATGTTATTGATTACAACGACGGAACCACGGATGAAGTTCACGGCTTTGATATCCCTGTTCCGTATCTTGACGATGAATTTGATGTTGCCCTTGTAGGCACCAAAGGAACCTGGTACGATCACAAGGTTTCCGTTTCAAATCCTGTTTTAAAGGATGAAGAAGCCGAAAATAAAACGGTCGAAGAACATGCAGGTTATGTCTATGTGGGCGACCATACCATAGAAGTGGATCTTGAAGGTGGTTCGGGAAAGGCTGCAATTACTTCTCCCGCACAGATTAAAACTGGCGATGACGGTTCTCAGGTTGTTCTTGTTGAATGGAGTTCACCCAACTACGATTACATGTTAGTTGGAGAGGAAAAATATTTACCTGTAAATCCCGAGGGAGAAAACTCAATTTTCGAAATTCCGGTTGCGAATTATGACGAGCCCTTAGAGGTCATTGCGGACACTGTTGCGATGAGCAAACCGCACGAAATAGAGTATACTCTTATCTTTCATTCTGATACAATGAAAGAGGTTGAATAAGAGGCGAAAAATGCTAAAGAAATTAAGCATATTATTTTTATCAGGTATTATCACGGCAGGACTGGCGCTCTTTGCAGGGTGCGACAGTCCTTCTTCGGATTTTTCGGACTTTGTACCGATTGAAAACATCGGTTCCGAAGCAGTCAAAGAAGCGTCTGAAAAGGATTTTTACGGGCTTAAATATTCGCATTCTTTAGAGACCGAATACGCCAAAGTTTTTACGGTTGATTATTACGAAGAGGGATATGTTTTATTAACCGTAAAAGAAGACGATTCGAAGTATTTAATCGTTCCCGAGGGTAAGGATATTGAAGTTACCGACGATGTTACGATTATAAAAAGACCGATAGAAAACATTTATCTTGTATCCTCATCCTCGATGGATATGTTTGTCGGAATCGATGCGCTTGATAAAATAAAGTTTTCAGGCAAGCAGGCTGACGACTGGTACATACAAGAAGCGGCGGATGCAATGAACGAAGGCAAGATTGTTTATGCCGGAAAATACAGCAAGCCCGATTACGAACTGATTGTCGCAGGCGGCTGCGACCTCGTGATTGAGAACACGATGATTTATCATTCGCCCGATGTACTTGATCAGTTAAAGGTATTTGACATCCCTTACATCATCGATTATTCAAGCTATGAAGAGCATCCTCTGGGAAGAGTCGAGTGGATTAAGTTTTACGGTGCTCTCCTTGGAAAAGAGGATGAAGCAAAAGCAATTTTTGATGAGGAAAAAAAGATAGTCGATGAGATAAAAGAAGGCAAGAATACAGGCAAGACCGTGGCATTCTTTTACATTACTTCGAACAATCTCGTACAGGTTAAAAAATCCTCCGACTATATTCCGAAAATGATTGAAATAGCCGGCGGCGAATACATTTACGATTATCTTGATGATGAGTCTTCTGCGAAGACTACCGTCAACATGCAGATAGAAGAGTTTTACAGAACCGCGAAGGATTCGGATATCATCATCTACAATTCCTCGATAGACCAGAGTGTGGATACGCTCGAGGATTTGTATGCAAAATGTGATTTGATTAAGGATTTTAAAGCCGCGAAGGAAGGCAACGTCTGGTGCACAACGCATGATATGTATCAGCAGTCGCTTTCAACGGCATATATGACAGAGGATTTAAACAAGGTATTTAACGAAAATTATGACGGTTTGAATTATCTTTACAGACTGGAGTAAATTCAGGTAACTTATGGGCAAAAAGAGAACACTCAGGTACATAATTGCTTTTGCGGTGCTTGTTTTGGGCATCTGTGTTTTCTTTGTGCTTAATGTGTGTATAGGAAGCGTTAAAATCTCCATAAAGGACGTTCTGGCGGCTTTAAGCGGCCGTACATTGGACGAAACCATTAATACAATTATCTGGAATATAAGACTGCCTCGAACTGTCGCAGTATTTATTTTAGGAGGTGCACTGGCACTTTCCGGATATCTTTTACAGACATTTTTTCACAATCCCATTGCAGGTCCGTTCGTGCTCGGTATTTCATCGGGCGCTAAAATGTGCGTGGCTCTTGCAATGGTATTTCTTTTATCAAGATCCCTTAAAGCAAGCAGCATAACACTTATCATGGCAGCGTTTGTCGGCGCAATGCTCTGCATGGGATTCGTTCTTTTGATGACCAGAAGAATCGATTCGATGGCAAGGCTGATTGTCTGCGGCGTAATGATCGGATATATCTGTTCCGCAATTACCGAACTTGTAGTAACATTCGCATCGGACGCAGACATCGTTAATCTTCACAACTGGTCGCGCGGTTCGTTTTCAGGCATGACATGGGACAATGTAAAAGTTATGGCAGTTGTAATCGCTGTATCTTTTATACTTGTATTTCTTTTATCAAAACCCCTTGATGCTTACAATTTAGGCGAATCCTTTGCAAAGGGAATGGGCGTTAATGTTAAGGTTTTAAGAGTATTTATCGTGCTCTTATCAAGCCTTCTTTCAGCATGCATCGTAGCATTCGCGGGACCTATTTCGTTCGTCGGAATAGCAGCGCCACACCTTATAAAAAAGTTGTTTAATTCAAGCAAACCGCTTCTTTTAATACCCGCAAGTTTCTTGGGCGGAAGTCTGTTCTGCTTATTCTGTGATTTGCTGGCTCGAAATCTTTTTGCTCCGACAGAACTTAATATAAGCACCGTAACAGCGGTATTCGGAGCGCCGATTGTTATCATCATTCTCCTTAACAGGAAAGAAAGGGGGCAGTCATGACGGATATTATCAAGACTGAAAAACTGACTATCGGTTATAACGGAAAGCCCCTCATAAAAGATATAAATATCGCAATTAAAAAGGGCGAAATCATAACGATTATCGGACCTAACGGTGCCGGAAAATCAACGCTTTTAAAGAACCTTGCAAGACAGCTTGATCCGATTGAAGGTAGCGTTTATCTGGAAGATTTTAAGGTATCTGAAATGTCAGGCAGCGAGCTTTCAAAAAAGGTTGCAATTCTTTTTACAGACCGCATAAAAGGCGAAATGATGAACTGCTATGATGTGGTTGCAACCGGCAGATATCCTTACACGGGATATTTCGGATTGCTTTCCGCGAAGGATAAAGAGATAGTAGAAAATACAATGAAACTCGTAAAAGTCGAAGAACTTCGAGAGAAAGATTTTAAGAAAATTAGCGACGGTCAGAGGCAGCGAATCATGCTTGCAAGAGCGCTTTGCCAGGAGCCTGAAATCGTACTTCTCGATGAGCCCACATCATTCCTTGATATAAGACATAAGCTCGAGTTTTTAAGCATCTTAGAGAAGATGAAAGAAGATAAAAAACTTACCGTAATTATGTCGGTACACGAACTTGATATCGCACAGAAAATATCGGATCGAATCCTTTGCTTAAAGGGCGATACGGTCGATAAATTCGGAACGCCCGAAGAAGTATTTACAGAAGAGTATATCCGCAATTTATTTGATGTTGCGGAAGATATAAACAAGTACGCAGAAAAGAAGAATATAAAACTTTTCTAGTTGACTAAACTGAGAGAAAAAATGGCAAAAGTAATCATGGTGCAGGGTACCATGTCAGGGGTCGGAAAAAGCTTCCTCGTGGCAGGTCTTTGCAGAATCTTTAAACAGGACGGATATCGCGTGGCTCCCTTTAAGTCACAGAATATGGCGCTTAATTCGTACATCACGGATGAAGGGCTTGAGATGGGCCGCGCTCAGGTAATGCAGGCAGAGGCAGCAGGCATTAAGCCCAAAGTTTGCATGAATCCTATCCTTTTAAAGCCCACGGACTCAATCGGCTCGCAGGTAATCGTAAACGGCGAAGTTTTAGGACAGATGAGTGCGAGAGAATATTTTGCATATAAGAAACAGCTTGTTCCCTGCATAAAAGAAGCATTTAAAGAACTTGAAAAAATCGCAGACATTATTGTAATCGAAGGCGCAGGAAGTCCTGCAGAAATTAACCTAAAAGAAAACGACATTGTAAACATGGGCATGGCT
>JAGCVT010000122.1 GCA_017962225.1 Lachnospiraceae bacterium | reverse complement strand
TTACAACGAAAAGAGAATTAAAGAAAGACTGGGATGGATGAGTCCTGTTCAATACAGGCTCAGTATCACGGCTGCATAAAAATAGCGTAGCAGCCATCAAACTGCTACGCTTAAAAAGTCTAACTTTCGGGGGTCACCTCAGCAGACCTCTTCTTTTTTGATGTAAAAGTATGAACGAAAAGTGATGTATTCTATCTGAGTACGAAGAAAATTACTGCAAGGCAGATTGCCAAAAGTACAACGCCGATGATGATTGCAAGAGGTGAAAACTTGTGAGATTTCTTTTCCTCTGCGTTTTCTTCGTTTGCAGATTTTCTTTCCTCAAGAATTCCTGACTTGTGAAGTATTGTTGAAATGGGCTTGTAAATGATTAATGTAAGCGCCATGTTGATACTTGCTTTTATGAGGTTGAAGGGAAGGAAAACTACAGGAAGCATTCCTGCAACTACCGCTCTTGTTACGCCGGGTGTATAGAGGGGAACCATGATCCAGTTCCAGAGCATCATTGATGCTGTCATGCAGATAACGCCGCATGTAAGACCGATAACTGCGAACGGAAGAGTTTTCTTTGTACGATAGATAAATGCTGCAGGGAGCACGAAGCAAATACTGGCAATAACGTTCATCGCAAATCCGATGATACCCGAATCACTTACGGTTACCATTTCAAGCAAACATGTAAGAACGATAATGATTAAGCTTTCCGCGGGTCCGAAAAGGAAGCCTGCCATCACAAAGAAGATATCCTTGGGATCATATTCAAGGAATGGTGCAGCGGGCATAAAAGGTATTCTGATAAATACCATCAGAACATATGCGATTGCCGCAAGCATGGCAAGTGTGGTGATTTTTTTGACTGAAAATTTCATTTAAATTCCTCGCTTTCTGAGTGTGTAATTTAGTAAATAAGGAATCTTCATTTTTACACTAAAAAAGGCTCCGCAAAAAAATACGGAGCCTGCAACTTTAAAGTTATTGCATCTTCTATCATCCAGACTTTACTGTCGGTTTCGGAATTTCACCGAATCGGCCGCCTTAGCGGTTCGCGGACTTTACCGCCGGTAGGGAATTACACCCGACCCCGAAGATTCTTTATTTCGCTTGTTATGATAATTGTCGGCGATTCTTTTGTCAACACTTTTTTATTTTGCGGGTGAGCCGCAGACAGGACAGAATTTGCCGGTCACGGAAGCTCCGCAGGAAGGACACTTCTTGGAGCCAGCTACAGGAACGTAGTCGGTGGTGCGGTTAATCTGCTTGTCCTTAGGCCAGGTGATTGTGTATGCAAGCTTGATTTCTTCAGATGATTTGGCTGCAACTTCAACATCCCAGGAAATTACGCCGGTTTCTTCGTTGATTACACCGCCGCTAAGTTCACTTGCGTCAACGGTAATGGTTTTATCCGTCGAAACGGGAATTGTGTCTTTTAGGAGCACTTTGATGCTTTCTGAAGACTTGTTGGTAATCTTGATGGCGTACTCGTGAGATTTCTTTTTCTGGTTCTTAAGGAATACGTCCTGAGTCTTGCAGGGAAGTTCTTTTCTGATGACGGAAAGTCTCTCATCCTGGCCGAGCGAAAGGATGAAAGTTTCTTCCTCGCTGTCGGGATTAACGTATACGTTGCCCGCGAATACTTCCTTAAGATAAATGGAGGCGTTCGCTGCGGGAAGAGGCCAGTCTGCCGATGTGATTGTAGCCGTTAAGAAGCTTGTATCCTTTACGCAGGGAATGCAGAGCGAATTGTATTTTGCATCAACCTTAAAGCTCTGAAGATTAGCAATATTTCCATCTGTATCGCTTAATAAATCTCTTAAATCAGGCAGTTCGAAAGCAGTCATTGTTTCTTCTTCGGAAACGGTTGCCTGAGCGGTCTGCATCATGGCCATGTTCATCATATTCATGCCCATCATCGGAGAAGCCGCTGCTGCTGCCATCATCTGACCGCCGCCAACCATTGCCATATCCATCATTGCGCCCTTGCCTCTGGCTCTTTCTACAGGCGGTTCGTAGATGGAAAGTTTTACGCTCGGAAGACTCGGAATGCTCTGTGATGCGGAAGGATTACCCGTATAAAGCGTAACTTTAACCTGCTTCCAGTCTTCGCCCGAACTCTGCATGATTTTGGCTTTCATATATACATCCAGCGGATTTCCCTCGCCCGTAAAACGTACTTCGTACTTAGGCTCCCAGCTGCCTGAGTTTTCCTGGTACTGCAGGATAAAAGGATATTCGCCCTCTTTCTCGCATTCAAGTTCAACCATGATTAAAGGCTTCTCTTCTTCAGCCTCGGCATCTTTTAATTTTTCGCTTACTTTTTCTTTTTCGTCGATTAATTTATTGATGGTTTCGCGAAGGCCGAAAAGCTTCTCGGGAAGGCTCTCTAAATACTTTTCCTGATCTTCCACCGATATGTCTTTTCTCGATGAAAAATCGCCGTTCTTTTTTCTTAATTCAATCAGCATGGAATAAGTCTCAACATTGTAGTTAAGCTCGCTTAATTCCTTTGCAATTTTCTCGGATTCAAGATCTTCGCCGGTTTCTTCATAGCTTACAACCTGGATATTCACTGCATGAATTTCCGTCGGAAATTTAACCGAAAAGCTGTCGTTTTTCGCAGATTTGCTCATGCCCTGAATAAAGATTGTGCTGCGTCCCGCAGGGAGTGAAACCGAGCCCACACGTGTGACGGATACGCTGTTTCTGTAAACAGATACTTCTGTTGCTTTAGATTTTACTACCATAGTGTTAACCCCTCTTCATAAAAGATACATCTATTTTAACACATATTGGACATTTTTTCCTGATAATTCTTAAGCTCTTCAGTCATTTTACCGGCTGTTCTTAAATCAATGAGCCAGCTGAAAAAAGTTACCAGAATGTAGATAATTACAACACTTATCGCCACTCCGATTATTTTAGGAGCCGCGCCCGGAACGTTTATGTATCTTCCGAACATAAAACCGACAATGATTGCGACTACCAAAAACATTTGTATTACTTCACGGATGATAGTCTGCCCTATGGTAAGTTCTTTGCGGGAAAACATTACAAGTCCGGGCAATGTGCCTAAAAACCCGTAGATCAACGGATAAACAAAAACTTCATATCCGAATTTCACTTCGGGTTCAAGCATACAGCCAAGTACCAATATAGCAACATTTATGAGTGTTACGCATATGAAAAAATTTCCAAGACATGTTTTTAAGTGTTCTTTCATAACGAACCTCCTTTTAATTTCTCTCTGACATCAGGAACGTATTTACGTGAAATAATCACCTGTTCGTTATTCGTTAAAACGCAGGAAAATCTTCCGTTTAAATACGGTTTAATATGATTGATTTTCATTAAGTTTACAACGACGGATTTCGAAATTCTCATAAAATTTCTGCCCGACAAAACTTCCTCAAATTCATACAGACGCCTGCCTGATTCGAAGCAGTCTTTTTCCGTGTAAATGAATGTCCGCTCGTCCACCGCCTCAATGTAGAGAATGTCGGGAAGCGCAATGCTGTACTGCCGGTCATCCTTGGTTCCCTTTAAAATCCCTTCGCGGGATTTAATGAAACGAACAATCTCATCGACGTGTTCGTCATGTTTGTGACACCCGATCTCTATATATTCTTTTTCGGTTTCGCCAATCTTTTTAACAGTTATTTCCATACGTGCCTCAATAATATTCTTTTACTGTGAAGTCACCTTCCCCTTTAAGATAACACTCGTAAAATCTCAGCACAATACCATTTAACGAATCAATCATTTCACCGCTGTCAACCGTTCCTGTTCCGAGCTTCTTAGCCAGAAAAGGTGAGAAAAGCGGAAGGTCCGTAAAGTTCATATGATCGCTGTTTTGAAAGTAAGTATTAAATGCTGTATCTGCGTTTTTTATGATGACATTGTTGGAGTAAACATATCCGATTCTCTCTGCTTCAACGGCGTCTGCATGATGTTCCTCGCTCTGAAAATTTAAAAGAGGCGTATGATAGGGTTCTTCATTAATGATGACCTCTTCGCCGTTTATCCCGATGTTTTCGCCGAGCATTGTGCCGTCCAGATCTATTACTGCGGAAATGTCTTCTCTTCTGCCGCAGGTTACCGCTGTAGCGCCGCCTAATGAATGGCCCATAAGTCCGATTTTAGCAGAGTCAATAAGGCTTACGGCTTTTAAAACTCCGGCTTTCTGTTCTTCGTCTATATACCATTTATCGGTATTTCCGGCCTTAAGAGAATCGATTGCAAAGTTCATATCTGCAATGCGAAGTTTCATCCATTCAGACGTAATTATATAAGCTTCCGCTTCGGAAATATCGCTTGATCCGATATTCATTGAATCGCTTAAAAACTGCCTGTCGGCAATGATTGTTTTGCCCGTCGAATCGTGCGTGAAAATCGAGTGATAAGGATGCTCGATGCTTGCAACCACAAAGCCGTTGCTTGCCAGTTCCATATATGTCGAAGTATTGCTCTGATAATATCCAAATGCGCCGTGGCTGAAGATAACCAAAGGCATCTTTTCATCTGCTCCTTCGGGATAATAGAAATGTACAGGAACTTCCCTAAAAGAACCGTCGTCCTCGAACTCTTCCACTCTGGATGTATCTATAAGAATTGCATTTGCCTCTGCAACCGTGTAAGGTCCGGTCACTGCGCGTCCCCGGTAATCTGTTATTATGTATTTCCTAAACAGAAAAACAGCAAGAGCAACAATTGCTATAAGCACTGCAATTATTGATACTTTTATGATGAAGCGTTTTTTATTCAGGGGTTTTTTCGAAAATAAAGCTGCCATATTTATCACCTCTTTTGCTTTAGTTGAAGCGATTATATGACAGCCTTAAATGTCGTTCAATATTCGGCAGGATAAGATGCATTTACGGGCGGTAAGATGCATGAAAAGCTCATAAAACACACCTTATTCTTTGTTCTTCTCCAGTGCCATTTCCACGATAAACAGATAGATAATTGCGTTCTCCCAGATGAAAACCGTATTGTTGAGAAAACTCACCTTTGCAATTACAAGGAGCGCAATAAACAGTATTGAATAGACGATTGCAATTATACCGAATATTCTTTGCGCAATGTCTAATGGTTTTATAAGCATCCATACAAATGTGACTGCTCCACTGTACATTAAAGTGTGGGCAATTATATGATGTATATTCGAAACCGTATTGTTCCAGTCTCTGTTCATCGGGCAGACGGCGCATCCGAATACACAGGCAAATGCCAGAATATACAGTATTTTTTTGAATACGCTCATCTTAATTTTTATTACATGTATTGAGGCCAGGACCGCCATGCTTCCCGCAACGATTACGTACATAAAAGCAGTCCACTTGCGAAGCCCTATATAATGCGAAATTGTTATATCAAGCCCGAATCTGTGCAGATTAATGGCCCATGCACTGAACACCACGATTAACGCATTAAGCGTATATAAAACAAGAATCGCAAAAACGAGCTTATTTTTCTCTAAAAATTTATTCATCTTTCTTTCCTACCCTTCTTTTATGATTTTTATTCTTCGCAATTTTTAATTTTTTACCCTTTCTATATACTTAATTGCATTTAGTCGCGATTTTACTCATAAAATTTTAAAAAATTTTTATGCCATCCGGCAGCAAAACAAAAAAGCCTCGAAAACGCATGTTTTAAAGCATTTTCGAAGCTTTTATGATTTTTAATATAAGGTCTTAATAGTAATATGAATTATTGAAGAAGTATATTTCGCTCGCTACAAGGCCGTTTCCGCCTTCTTCGGTATAGTTGTAAAATTCAAGTCTTATTTTGATATCGTCACCATATTCATACTCTGCCCAGTACGAATCCTCATCGAAGCATAAGTTGCCGGATTGAACCGAATCTCCGCAAACTGCAACAGTTTCATTCGTAAAAGATGTGTACAAATCATTCACTTCCGAAGCATCGGGCAAAGGACTGAGTTCGGAATAAGCATAACGGCCTTCATCATTACGGACTTCCAATTCAACTCTGCAGACTTTTCCATCCACCTTGTTCCATGCAAAGTTGACAACGTTAAATCTTAATCCGTCTTTTTCGAGTACCGTGTAATAAACAGTATAATAAGTCTCCGGACCGTCGCCTAAAGTTTCTGAAAGCGTTGCTGTATTAACCAGCTCGGTTCCGAAAAACTCCTCAAACATTCCTACTGCAGTATCCAGATCTTCTCCGTTACAGTCATTCATCAGAGCGAGAATCTGTCCGACAGTGCTGTCTGAGAAATTGATTGATACCGCTTCAGTCTCTTCTGTGCCGGAAACCTCTTCGGCAGAAGTCGTGTAATCTTCTGTAGTCTTAAGATCATCTTCTTCTCTTTCAATCTTAACATCAGGTTCAGAAGCAACAGTAAGCGGCTCAATAACATCCGCTCCGGGCTTTGTACAAGCAGCGAAAGGAAGCAAAACTGATAAAATAAGCAGTGTGCATAATAATTTTTTTCTCATTTTTAATCCCCTTTCTTACAATTTCTCTGACTGCCGCAAAGGCAAAACCGCTTGCCTCAATTTCAGGCATTATTTCAAACCTGTTCACCTCACAATAATTTAGTCAAAACAACATTGATTTTATAATTTTATATAAGGCAAAAATCCCCTTTATCACCTATTACGATTATATTATGTTTTGAAAAGCCGTTATACAGTCTTTTCAGGAATTTAAAAGGCCGATGAAGGGAAAAATGTATTATTATCCGCTTTATTTGATTCATAATTTTCTGCTTTGGTGGTTTAAACAATATTGCGAGCAGGTGATGGGAATCGAAATTTTCGGCGAAAAGAAAAATTTATAGGTTGAATTATAGCTATTATTCGTTGTATAATTAAAACAAGATAAGGAGGAAAAATCATGACAATAGATACAAACTCAATGATTTCCATTACCGAAGCAAATCAGAATTTTTCAAAAGTTACCAGACTTGTAGACGAAAAGGGATCAGCTGTTATTTTAAAGAACAATGTTCCAAGATACTTAGTTATAGATTTTAGCAAAGCAGAAGAAAGCATCGTAGCAGATGATGACGACGTTCTCTCGGTTTCTAAACGGCTGATGAAAAAGAACAAAAAGGCATACGAGGTACTTGCTAAATGAAAAAGCTAAGCAAAGAACAAATTCTTATGCTTCATTCTGCTTTAATTGAAGAGTTTGGAGGAAGTGAAGGTGTAAGAGATTTCAACTTACTGGAATCGGCTCTAGAAAGTCCTTTTCAATCTTTCAATGGAGAAGATTTGTATTTTTCCGTTCAGGCTAAAGCCGCGAGGCTCGGATATGGTCTCATAAAAAATCATTGTATGATTGACGGAAACAAAAGAATCGGCGCTCACTCAATGCTTGTTTTTCTTTCAATAAATGGAATTGAGCTAAAGTACACCCAAAAAGAATTGTACGAGACAATTTTAGCTGTTGCTGACGGAAGTTTGGATTATGACGGTCTTCTGAAATGGGTTATGGAACATCAGGAATAAATAATAAAAGTTTAGAAAACACTTTTATGAAACTAATGAGAGGAAGATACAGATTGTATCCTCCTCTCTAATTTGAGAATGGATATCACTAACGACACCCGTCAAAAAAAGAATTAATCGTCTTTCGATAAACAACAGTAAATATCACTCCGATAATTATAGCCGAAAGGTGAATAATCATGGAGGGTACTCCTGCCACGAAAGGACTTACTGCTATAAACAACGTTAATAGCGAAAATGGAATCAGAAAATAAAACGAAACCTGTTTAAACAACTTGCCAAACCCGTAATTTTTTCCAAGAACAAATATTGCATACAATGCAATCGGCACAAAGCAGAATGCCAAACCGGAAGCACCGTGGCAACCAAATTCTTCACCTTTTTTAGTAAAGTAAACGCCCATTATTATACAGGCAATCAAATCTATCAACCATGATGCAACAAATATAGGTAACATCTTTTTAGTTCCAATTATCTTTTCAACCAGGATTCCGAAAGGCAGTATCAAAAGTAAATTATATCCAAGATGACCGATTGTTAATCTTATACCATAGTCTGAGGGATATTCAGGAGGAATAAGCGCCTGAGGCGCTCCCTGAAGGAAAATATGTGTAATAACCTGCCATGGATATTTAATCGGATAAACAAACAGAAAAGCCATATAAGTTGATACGATAAGCTGCGATATCAGTGTGATGATTACGCATAATGCAGCAATTGTCAGGCAAAAAAACGGAATGCCTTTCTTAAAATAAATATTTCTGATTT
>JAGCVT010000001.1 GCA_017962225.1 Lachnospiraceae bacterium | reverse complement strand
CAGCGTTCACAGCTTTGGTGGTCGCTTCCCTTAATCGAGTCATTCAAGTTATTAAAGGATATTTACAAGATTTCTGACAAGGATTACAAGGACATGCTTGCTTTGTACGAATCGCTTGTAGACATAAAGGAGCTTTATTCAAAGCCCGTTCGTCAGATGTCTTTGGGACAAAGAACCTTAAGCGATATTTTAGCTGCGTTTTTACACAATCCGCCCATCGTTTTCCTCGATGAGCCGACCATCGGTCTCGACGTTTCGATGAAGGCGAAGATCCGAAACCTCATAAAAGCGCTTAACAAAGAAAAGAATACAACAGTTATTCTTACAACCCACGACATGGGCGACGTTGATGCACTCTGCGAGAGAATCGTAATTATCGATAAGGGTACCATGCTCTACGATAACGACATCGAGCACTTAAGAAGCTTCTTCGGAGCATACAGAACCCTGCTTTTAAAGACAAAGAAACATCCCGAGGAACTTTCCGATGAGGAAAGAAATGCGGAGCTTGCTTCTGTAGAAACAAACGTAAAAGAAGATTTCCCCGACAAAGAATTCACCTTCTCTCTTAGTGACGAGGGCTGGTGTTCCATTCTTATCGATGAAAACCAGATAAGACTTATGAAGGTATTAAACCACATCCAGGAAAAGATGAAGGTTTACGACGTTCGTCTTGAGGAAATCTCGACAGAGAGCGTTATCAGAAAAATATACGAAGACGCAGAAAATATGAAGAAAGCGAATTAACACCTTTTGATTCTTTTATGAGAAAAAAATCGGTGTTTAAGGAGAATACACAATGAGAGTTAAGGCTTGCGTTGCCCTTACTAAGGCTTCAATCATGGACTTTTTGCAGTTTCGATTGAGCGCGTTTGTAATGTTACTCGGCAACATCATATATTTAATAGTTATTTACAATTTATGGCGTGCAATTTACGCATCCGTGGATAACGTAACCATCAACGGAATGAGCTTCAACGATACCATGATTTATCTGGTGCTTGCCTCCGCTCAGTTTACTTTTATGGAAGCTTATCTTGTTTGGATGATGGGAAGAGCCATTCAAAGCGGTAAGATAGTGCTTGATTTGTTAAAGCCCGTACCGTATGCTCAGTATCTTTTATTCGGGCTTGAAGGCGGCAACCTTTGCGCGTTTGTCGTGACATTTATTCCGACATTTATCATAGTTCAGATTATCACCAAGGGTGCAATTCACATGGGAATTAACATTCTTTTCTACCTTGCTGCGGCACTTCTTGGTATGATTATCAATTTCGCAATCGACTTTTTTGTCGGAACAATCTGTCTTTACACACAGTCTACCTGGGGTATCAATATCATGAAGGAAGTGGTTGTGCTCTTCTTATCGGGCGCTACGGTTCCTCTGGCATTTTTCCCGGAGACTCTTAAAAGAATTGCATATTTTTTACCGTTCCATGCGATTTACAATACACCGCTCACTTTCCTTACAAAAGGTCAGGAGCTTGGAATCGGCGAATCGTTTCTGATGCTCGGCGAACAGCTTATCTGGGCAGTGGTTTTACTGCTCATCGGTAAGATTTTTTGGAAGCTCTCCGAGAGAATTATTACGGTGAACGGAGGCTGAGATGAAAAGATTAGGATTTTACATATCAATATACAGAAAAATAATTATTCAGGACATAAAGAGTAAAATGAGCTACCGTTCGGACTTTATCATTTCGATGATCGGAATGATACTCACAGATATTTCCGAACTTCTGGCCTTTTACATTATGTTCCTTAACTTCCCCAGTGTCTGTGGATGGACATACCATGAGATGCTTTTCTTATACGGTTTCTCACTGGTTGCGCTTACACCGCTTCAGTGTCTGTTTGACAACAACTGGAATTTAAGACATTACGTTTATGAAGGCGATTTCATAAAATACTGCTTCCGCCCTATCAACATTTTCTTTTACTATATTTCGGAAGACTTTGATACCAAGGGCCTGGGACAGTTTTTCGTTGGAATGGGAACCATCGTTTATGCATGGTACAAATTAAAACTCCCGGTAACAGTGTTTAATATTGCAGCATTAATTGTGGCAATCATCGCAGCTTCGCTTTTCATGGTATCAATCATGAACATAGCTGCGGCAAGCTGCTTTTTCCTTCAAAACTCGGGATATATTATGGTTACTATGAACAAGTTCAGGGATTACGCCAAGTATCCCGTAACCATATTCCCGCTGTTTTTCAGAATTATATTTACATTTATAATTCCGATAGCTTTTATAGCGTACTTTCCGAGCCTCGTGATTTTACGCCCTCAGGAGATACCTTTCCTTACCTGGTTTTCACCTGTGTACGGCTTGATTTTCTTTTACATCTCATACAGAATATGGATGTGGGGAGCAGGCAAATATTCGGGTACCGGTTCGTGACAAAAAAAGAGATATGATTATGATTTTAGAAGAAGAAAGACATATATTAAACGGAAGAGAAGTTATATTCAGGAGCCCTAAAATCGAAGAAGCCGATATGCTGATTAAATATCTTAAAACAGTTACCGGCGAGACAAGATTTTTAATGTGCGAATCCGACGAAGTTCAGTTTACTACTGAGAGTGAAATTGAATTCTTAAAAGAACACAACGATTCGCCTAAAGGTCTTCTGATGCTGGCATTCGTAGACGGAGAACATGCACGACGACGGAACATATGCGGATGATATCCATATGGTAAAGATCCTCTAAATTATTTGAAAATACGTGAATCCGGCAATGGTTTAGTTTAAACTGTTGCCGGTTTTTTATATTTTTATAATACGCATTGCGTGGAAATGCTAAGCGTGATATACTTCGATTATCCTCGCATTGCGAGGCATAAAGAAAAATGATGATTGAAACTGTAACAGAAATGTGGTACAATACAAATGGATAAGAACACTAATTTAATTTATGAGGGGCAATACCATCGAGTTGAGTGGTATTATGACGAAAAAGGCTATAGCCAGCCATATGAGTATTTTATTAAATCAAATTCAAATCAAAAAAGAAAATTCTTGATATTGATAAAAAAGATGGCTGATTTTGGTGTAATCTTTGATAAAACAAAGTTTAGAAATGAAGGAGAAGGTATTTACGCTTTTAAACCACAGCCTGACAGATATCTTTGTTTTTTCTTTGATGATAAAAAAATAATTGTCACAAATGCTTTCAGGAAAAAATCTGATAAACTGCCGGTTAGTGAAAAAGAAAAAGCATTAAAGATAATGAGAGCATATAAGGACAGCCTTGAATTCACAGCAAGAAAGGATTAAGAAAATGAAATCCACATTTGATGAATTTATTACCGATAATCCCAAACAGAAGAAATTGTTTGACCAGGAATACGAAGAATTTTTATTATCAGAGTTTATTATTCAAAAAATGGAAGAAGAGCATTTGTCGGTAAGATCTTTGGCAAAAAAGGCGGATGTTTCGCCTACCGTTATACAAAAACTCAGAAACAGTGAAACTGCAGAAAATATAACATATAGTACTTTTCTGTCTGTTATTAAATCGTTAGGATATCGAATGATACTTGAAAGATATCCATCTTCTGAAACTAAAATTCTTCAAAAGTAGAATATTTAAAATGAAAAGAAGAGGTAATTAAATGGATATTGCAGCAATGATTAGAAGATTAAGAGAAAGTGTAAATATGTCCAGAAAAGAATTTTCTGAACATACAGGGATACCTGTCAGAACATTGGAGGATTGGGAAGCCGGAAGACGGACTCCGCCGGAATATATTCCCAGACTGATAGGGTATCAGTTAAAATATGAAAAATTATTGGCAGAACCGAAGGAAGGGTGGGAATCATTTATTAAAGCGCTAGACATGTTTTCTCCGGATTTCATGGAAGATGGAAGAAGTGAACAGGAATAATGGGTTTGGTGAAAGAAAAAAGAACTCTCTCGTCGAAAAGGCGGGAGAGTTCTTTTTGTGTGAACAAAACAATTACTTTATTTATCAAAATCAAAACGGACGCCGTTAATTACGATTGCTTCAAAATCATCCAAATTCATTATTTTGGGAACTCCGACATATGATTCGGAGTAATCGTAAAACTGGTTGCTGTAAAGCATTACATCCGAGTTCAGATTTTCTTCGTTTGGAAATGCTGAATTGTGCGCGCCGGGAGATAATTTTTCAGTGCTTCCGTCCTTCAATATAAAATATGAGTAAGCTTCAAGAGAATCAATCTCTTCACTTGGCATAAGCCATTTTTCCACGTAGTTTTCGCCGTCTTTATATCTTTCATACACTCCGTGATTCTCTGCATAAATAACATATGACATCGGAGACAGAACAATGCATGTGGGAGTATAGTAATCCGATGCTTTTTCTTCTGATGTAAGTTTTATTGTTCGGATCTCAACATTGCTTGAAATATCTAACATTGTTTCCTCGGTTGTTTCTGTCATAGGAAAGAAGAATACACCCTTTGCTTCGCAGTATTCTCGGCCTGTGGCTTTGATTTCTACAAGAAAAATACGTTCATTTTCAGTTGCGTGCTCAGTTAGTTCGGTAGTCGAATAACCGTAATTTGTTGCGTATTCAACTGTATTAAAAAGATAAGGTCTTAAACAGAGATTATAATTGGTTGCTTCAAATTCACTGAGCCATTTTTTCCCTGTATCGTCCAAGGAAGTATATTTTACGGTCATATTTACGATGATTCCGTCCGACAGCAGTTCTTCCACATCAACTTTTATATGGCCGTCGGATTTGCTGAAAACAGATGTTTTGATATCTTCGGACAAAGGTGCGTAGGAAGGGGTTTTGCTGATAATGTAGAATCTGATTCCCGAAGCAACAACCGGAACGGAAATACCTGCCGCGCATATAAGTGCAACGACAGCAGCCACTGCTTTCCAGTTAAATGAAGATTTTTTTGACTGTTTCTCATAAAAGATATTTTGTTTTATTTCTTCCTTTGCATTTTTCGAAGGGACAATCATGTTTATAGCATCAATGTACTCTTTCTTTTTCATACCCATGCTCCTTTCTTTACTCAAGTTCCATTTTTAAAAGCTGTCTTGCCTTGGCCAGTCGTGTCTGCACGGTAGAAGGTTTTGTGTCTGTCATTTTTGCAATTTCGCCCGTGGAATAACCCTCATAATAGTACAAATAAACCGGTAGGGAATATTTCCCATCCAAAGACATTACAGTTTCCAATATTTCGCTCTGCTCATTGTTTAAATTTATTCCCTGTATGTTTTCGAGATTACCGATTTCTTCATCCAAAGAAACGGACTTTTTTCTTCACCATTTTTTCAGGTGATTTTTGCAGAGATTTGATGCGCAGACAATAAGCCAGGCTTTTGTTTTTTCATCAGATTCGTAATTGAACGGTTTTCGAAGCATTTGCAGGAAAGTTTCCTGAGCCATATCCTGCGCGTCTGCGCTGTTTTTCATATATATGAAACATACTCTGTAAACCGTATCAAAATACAAATCATATATTCGTTCGGGATCAAACATATACATTTGCACCTTTTTCGTTTTTTATAAGCGCTTATATCAATAAAACAATTATAGTTTACAAGCTATCCTTGAAATAATAAAAAATCTTACGAAATGTTAAGAAAAACATGGTGTGTTACATGTTATAATATTTTAGGTATAGTTTTTTTAAATGGGGAATGGTATGAAAATACTGCTTATAGAAGATGATTACAATTTGGCGCTGGGATTAAAGTACTCTTTGAAAGACGAAGGGTTTGAAGTTGTGCATGCGGATACCGTTGCGTCCGGAAAAGAAAACTATCTAAATGAAAATCCCGATCTGATTCTGCTTGATATCACGCTTCCCGACGGAAACGGATATGAATTCTGCGAATTCGTCCGCGAAAATGATAAGAATATCCCAGTCATTTTTTTAACCGCAATGGATCAGGAAGAAAGCGTGGTAAAAGGCTTCGGTTTAGGGGCTGACGATTATGTCACAAAACCGTTCAGAGTATCCGAGCTTACTGCCAGAATCAGAGCACATTATAAAAGATATGAAAGCTTAAAGAAAAGTAATTCGGATTTGTCGCAAATTGATGCAAATGCAGATTTTAAGATTGATCAGACCAGACTCTGCATATGGAAAAAGGGCGAGAAAATTGATTTAACCCCGACCGAATATAAAATTATCAGGAAACTCACGGAAAATCCCGGCGAAACCGTCTCAAGAGAAGATATACTTGAGAGCTGTTTTGATACACCGGGAGAATATCTGGACGTAAACACTTTGTCCGTTCATATAAAGAGAATCAGGGAAAAACTCGGCGAGAACGATAAAGAGGGGCATATAAAGACCGTTCGCGGAGAAGGATATTGTTTCAGCATTAATTAATAAAGTATTGGAGGCAGCATGATTTACCTGGAAGAAAAGAAGTATTTTTCGGTGGTTTTGATCATTGTCGCAGGACTTTTTCTTGCGACGTTTTTTCTTATAAACAAGCCGCAGATTTTACTGCCGGTTTTTGCCGCGGGATTTATTATTCTGGCATTTTTCGGATCGTTTTTTATAAGAAAAGTCTATAAAAAAGCGATAAAAGCAGAGCAGTATTTAGACCAGGTAATTTCAAACGAAGGAAATTTAAGCATTCCTTCAAATGCCGAAAAAGACAGTATTTTTGCTAACATTATCGAGGAATTAAAAGAGCTCGAAAAAATCAGACAGAACCAGGAGAGCGAAAAAAACAAAGAACTTTTGTGGCAGAAAAACCTGATGAGCGACATTTCCCATCAGATAAAAACACCGCTTGCAACGCTTGAAATATATACGGATATTTTCAACAAGGAATTCGGCGAAAACGAAGAAAAGAAGGAACTGTCCGAGCATGCAAAAGAAGCGATTGAAAGAATTCGCTGGCTCGTAACAGGCATGCTTCAGATTGCCAAACTTGAATCCGGAACCTACAAAATGGAAAAAAAAGAATCGCCTGTGAGGGAAACAATCGACAGAGCTTTGTATTCTTTAAACTCCTTAATCTCAGAGAAAAAAATCAATGTTCGTATCGAGGAAAGAAAAGAGGAAAACCGCGAAATAATCATTCTTCAGGACAGCAAATGGCTTGAGGAAGCATTTATAAATATCATTAAAAACGCCTTAGAGTATTCGCCCGAAGAAGGAAACCTGGACATATTTATCACCGATACTCCGATGGCGGTAAGCGTGGAAGTAAAGGATTACGGCGAGGGAATCTTTGAAGAAGAAATTCCGAAGATTTTCAACCGTTTTTATAAAGTAAGCGGACAGAGAGAAAAGCGCAAGGACAGTGTCGGCATCGGGCTTAATCTCTCAAAGGAAATTGTTAAGGCGCATAACGGAATTATTACCGCGGAAAGCAGAAGAGGAATCGATTCTTTTACGAGTATTTATACAACCTTTTTAAGGTAATCTTACAGTATCTTAAGATGACTTTCTCGAAACCTTTATGTATGATGAAATCATAAAAGATATCGGGAGGAAATCGTATGAGTTTCATCGAAGTCAAAGGTCTTAAGAAAATATACGGAAACGGTGAAAGCAGTGTGACTGCCCTGAAAGATATTACATTATCTTTTGAAAAGGGCGAATTTGTTGCTGTCGTTGGCAGCAGCGGTTTGGGAAAGTCGACACTGCTTTCTTTGCTTGGCGGAATAGATTCTCCGACCGAGGGAGAAGTAATTATCGACGGTGAAAACATTCATAAAATGAAAGCCGGGGAAAAGGCCGAATTCAGAAGAAGAAAAATCGGTTTTGTTTTCCAGGAATATAATCTGATACCCGTTCTTTCTGTGGAAGAAAACATCGAAATGCCCCTTCGCCTCGACGGCATCCGCATGAAGGATAAAAAAATGGACGAACTGCTTGATATGCTGGGTCTTAAGGAAAGAAGAGACCATCTTCCCGAACAGCTCTCAGGAGGTCAGAAGCAGAGAGTTGCCATCGGCCGCGCATACGCGCATCATCCTGCGTTAATCCTTGCGGATGAGCCCACAGGAAATCTGGATAAGGCAACAGGTCTTGAAATCATGGCACTTTTGCAAAATTCCGCAAGGAAATTTTCGCAGACCATGATCTTAGTAACCCACGATGAAAAAATAGCAGCAATGGCAGACAGAATTATCACGCTTTCCGACGGATGCGTGATCGGAGACGCAGTGGTAAGAAACGCCGTTTTGGAGGAAGAAGTATGAGTTATTTTTTCTCGCTTTCGCTTAAGTATATGAAGAGGAATAAAACCAGAACGTTATACTCAATATTCGGTATAATTCTGACTTATATTCTTTGTTACGTGACGATGAGTATCGGATATGCGGCATGGGATTATTCCTTTTATGATGTTTATCTCTCCGAGCCATATGAACTGTACAGTAGGGGGTTTTACTGCGAAGAGGATAACAATGAATTTAATTCCAATCAGCTATATATAATCCCGGATTTAAAAGATACACTTACCAAACTTAAAAACGATAAAAGAGTTGAAGAACTGATTATAACAAAAGAAAACAAAAATGAAGAAGAAATTGAAATTTCCAATCTTCAGAAAACCGATGTTGTAACTGTCCGCATCAAACTTAAAAATACCAAGGCGCTTGAAAAAACGGCTGAAGAATTAAGCCGGGAATACGGGCTGGAGTTATCCGTGTATCTTTATGTTTTAATGTATTACGGTCAGAGCGATTCGGAAACAATATTATTCTTAAACTGTGTTCTGATTTTAACAGCATCAATATTCGGAATGCTTTCAGCGTTTATTTTAAGAAATACAATGACGATTGCCGTTACTGAAAGAGTCAGGGATTACGGAGTTTTCAGGTGTGTCGGAATGTCGGAGTGGCAGTTGAGGCTTCTTCTTTTTGCCGAAGGAATAACCATGTCGATAATAGCATCGGTCTTTGGAGTTGCATTGGGATTTGGCGGGTTAAAAGCGCTTGAGCCCTGGATTAAGGATACTTTAAGTTTAAGCAATGCATTCAGTTTCCGTCTGTATCCGACAGCGGCGGTATTCACGGCACTTCTTTGTATAGCGGTTACTCTGTTTTCACTGATTGAGCCTTCAAGACTGGCAGGGAAAGTGGCTCCGGTTGAAGCTCTGAAGGGTATTTACACGGCGTTTGAAAAGAAGAGAGCAATTAAAAAACTCGATAAAAAAGGCGGAATTCCGGGAAGACTTTTTAAAACCGCAGGGCTTTATGCACACAGAAACATACACAGAAAAAAGGGCGGCACTGCATCCGTTTTTTCGATAATGTTCTTTTGCATAGTATTTATTCTGACGGTATTCAGTTTTACGAAAACCTTCACAAATACTATGAACAGATTCATTAAAATCTGGGATATTGAATATTCCGAAGCCGTTTCAAGAGTTGATTACTTTACATCGGAAATGAATTTTTATGATTCCGACGCCGACGGCAGGATAAAACGGGAACTGGAAAAGCTTGAGAATGTTGAAGACGTGCTTCCGTTTATGGTTTCCGAGCAGGGGTTTGTTTATTCCCAGTATTCCAATGATGAAAAGATACAGAATACAGGAAATCTTAAGGCCCTTCTGGTAGAGATCGGTCTGACAGAGGAAGGCATGGAAAAAGAAAAGAAATACCTTGAAAGCGGCGAAATCGACTATGATAAAATGGTCGCCGAAAACGGTATTTTAGTCTGCAATACCTATAAAGAAACAAAGCAAAAGACTGCGGGATTTGCCAGTTCATACAAACTGGAAACATATGAACTGACCGATTATAAGGTAGGAGATACGCTCACAGCATTAAGCACACAAGGAAGTGCAAAAGTTAAAAAAGCGTTTCTGGATTCTCTTCTTGAAGTGGCTGAGAAATATCATATAAATGCTTACACGGATTCGGAAGGAAAAGGCGTTCCTTTCAGCGAACTGACCGATAATTACAGGACAGTACTTGCGCTTGCACAAAACGACGAGGATTACGAGGCGGTCAGACAGGATCTTTTGCAGGCAATAAAGGTGAAAGGCTATGATTTGACGGGATATGTTGATGAGGATGCCCCTTCAGTCAATTTGTATCAGGCAATGAAGCAGATAGAATTTGAGAGGGGGTCTGTCGAAACATTTACCGTAATGGGTATTCTTTCCGATGAGGTGGCTACAGGAGACCGTTTTGTGGATATGATTTCTTATACCCGCTTTGTTTATCCGATGGATACGCTGGTAAAAAGAGCGGAGGAAATTATCTTTTATGAGAAAGAAAACGGCGGAATTTTGTCCGAAGAAGGAAGACCGCTTGCCGATCTTTTATATTCAATTGCCTATGGAGGAACGTATAATACCGAAATCGGCGTTAAAAGAAAACATCCGGAAAAAGCGGATACGCTCATAAAAGATTATGCTGATAAAAACGGGTTGACCTATTACAACAATTATTCAGTATGGAGAGGAATTGAAGATTATACGGAAGATTTGCAGTATATAAAAATGGCCAAGGTGGCGGCAGCATTGTTCGGAGGTTTTGTAATCCTGGTTTGTTTGGTTCAGATTATCAATTCTCTTCAGGCCAACATGAGAGTTCGAAACAAAGAAATGTGGCTTTATGACGTGGTCGGAATGGACTATTCGACGAAGTTTAAAATGGTATTTATCGAATACGGTCTGTCGGCAGTACTTGCGTTTGTTTTAGGTTGTATTGTGTCACTAATTATAAGCTTTTTGACCGTAAAGAAACTTTTAGACATTACTGACAGCTTCGCCTATGCATGGCCTGTCGGAATCGCGTGCTTCATCGGCATAGCGATATTTGCGGCACTTTTCGGAGTGATTGGAATAGAACTTAAAAAGAAAATTGCTTAATTTGCCGAAAAAGTAAAAATACAAGACTTAACAGGGTCCAAAGAATATATTTCTTTGGGCCTTTTCATGTTAGAATAATAATGGTTTAAAAGTGTTTTATGAAAAGCAGGTTGTCATATGGATAAAAACCCTAAAAGAATCAGTCACCCGATCCCGCCCGTATATGACGAAAATTCAGAGATCTTAATTCTCGGCAGTTTCCCGTCGGTTAAGTCGAGGGAGCAGGGATTCTTTTACGGTCACCCGCAGAACAGATTCTGGAAAGTTACGGCAGCAGTCTTTAATGAAGATGTGCCGGAAAGCATCGAAGAGAAAAGAGAGTTTCTTTTACGAAATCATATTGCCCTCTGGGATGTGATCGAGTCCTGCGAGAT
>JAGCVT010000013.1 GCA_017962225.1 Lachnospiraceae bacterium | reverse complement strand
AATCATTAGATCCATTCAGAATGGAGGATGAGGGATGGGATTGTTTGGAAATCTTTTTGGAAACAAGCAAGAAGATAATGGGTTAGTAGTAGATCTGATTGATAATGGATTTGTGATCAATGATACACGGTTTCCATTTCCTGTCAGAGCATCAGAATTGGTAAAAGTGCTGGGAATCCCCCGTGTTGTAGAGCAGAAAATAGATGATAGTTTGAGACGTATATACTCTGAGAAATACGGATTTGACGAGAAGTCATATCAACCCTTGCTATATTATTGGGATGAATATGGATTATTAGCATATACGCATGATCATGAGACTGTTCATAATTTCACGATCAGTCTTCACTCTTCCAAGTATCCGATTAAAATGCCAAATAAGTTTTTTACCGGAAAACTTCTGTCGCATGGCAATCTTTGGCATGAAGAGGTAATCAAGCAAAGGGGTGGTTCTCTTCAGTACGACAAGTGTTATGCAACGGTTCATTCATGGGGAAACTATAAAAAAGAGAAAAATATAGGGCATCTGGAATACAAATCCAAGGGCGATAAGCTTGACTTCTTTGAACTTTCTGATGAAGCAAGGAAAATATTGAGTTTTGTTTCCGAGGAGAATATCGGTAATCAGGAATTTGTTGCGGAAGAATCAGATATCTATATTATGGATAAATACTGGGATAGTTATATAGGCGGATCTGATGACAGCATGACGCTTATGGATTATTTGGCAGACAAGAAGAGTAAAGATATATCTTTGAAAGAAATATTCACAGAACTTGGATTTAATCAAGATGACTTTGATTTTAGAAATCCCAGAAAGGATATAACGGTAACCTTAAAAAACGGAGTCAATTTGGAGTTTCACTATGCGATACAAGTTATCTGTGATCTGACAGCAATCTTACTCGAATGTAAGAAGAACAAATCAGTTAATTTACAAGTGTTAAGTGGCGGAATGCTCGAAAAGGATAAAGTTGTAATAAGATTATCTACGTCTGAAAAGGAAGAAAAGATAATTCATGATGTACTTACCGATTTTTGCAAGAATCCCATGGAATACAATTTGAGAGAGATGTGTACAAAAGATGATATGAAAGAAATGGTTTCTCTTTGTGAGAAACTTAAAAACGAATATACTATCGCTGGATAATGGATAACAGAATTAGATTATTATCTCGGAAGTTAATTGACTAAGAATTACAGTTTTGCTAAATAGAAAGAATCATAAATAGATGTTGACAGGAAATAGGTAATGTGTTACATTATTTTCAGAAATGTAACATGTTACCTATTTTTTAATTGGAGAGAAACCTATGAATTACAATAAAGAAATTAACAAAACTAATGTCGAATTTGGAGATATGCCTCCGCAGGCGTTTCTTTTAGGGTTGCTAAGCGCTTTTGACAACCGATACCAGGCGGCAGCAGATGAGTATTTAAAAGAAATAACATGGAAACAGTTCTTTGCCATTATTTGTATCAATCTTTGCAAAGAAGCGCCTACAATTAATGAACTCTCTGATGTTATGGGCAGTTCCCATCAGAATGTAAAACAAATCTTATTAAGGCTGGAGAAAAAGGGCTTTATAGCTACTTTTGAAGATGAAAAAGATAAAAGAAAACAACGTATTTACGTTACTGATGCAGCAAGAAATTTTTTGGAGACAAACGATAATAACGGACAACAGAGCCAATATGTGATTGGTCGTATTTTTGAAGGAATAGATGAAAAAAGCCTGATGACTACTATTCAAACGATTATGAAAATGGAAAGGAATCTTAACGAATTATGAAAACACTTATAGTATACACATCCCAAACAGGATTTACTCAAAGATATGCTGAATGGTTAGCTGAAGAAATGAAGGCGGATATCCTTAATCTTAAGGAAGCACAAAAGAAAGATGAAAAGTATTTTGATTCTTATGATGCAATAATCTATGGCGGATGGGCAATGGCGGGAACTGTTACAAAAGTAAAATGGTTTCTAGACAAGGCGTCTTCATGGGAAGATAAGCGCCTTGCACTGTTTTGTGTCGGAGGAGGCCCCAATGACAGTCCGGATATTGAGGTAATGTTTAATAAAACATTAAATGATAATCAGAAAATACATATCAAAACTTTTTATTGTCAGGGAGGATTTAATTATGAAAAGATGAATGCCCCCTCAAAGATGGCAATGAAGATGTTTGTATCCTCACAAAAAAGAAAGAAAAATCAAACAGAAGATGAAAAGAAAATGGTGGAGATGATTTCTTCTTCGTATGATATTTCGGATAAGAAATTCATTGCTCCTATTGTTGAATATTTTGAGAGTGAGAATTAGATTATGAAAAAAGTTATCAAGATTGTTTTAGTTGTTTTGGGTATTTTAATCTTAACATCAGCTGTGATTATTTTATCTCTCGTTCTTGCGACCGTGATTCATATGAAAAAGCAGGTTAACAGCTTTGATAAAACACGAATAGAAATATCACAGGTTCAGGATGGAGTATATGAGGGCAAAAGCGAAACCGATTTGGTAAAAGTCGAAGTAAGAGTGACGGTATCAAATGGAGAAATATCAGATATAGAGATACTTAAGCATGAATGCGGTTTGGGTAAACCGGCTGAAGAAATGATTCCGACAATGATTCAGAAGAATGATGTTGAAGTGGATGCAATTACAAATGCCACGTATTCGAGTGAGGTGATAAAAGACGCAATCCGGAATGCTCTTCGAAATGGAAAAAGACAGGATTGATAATAAAGAACAATGAGGCGATGTGTTATTTGCATCGCTTTTTTGATATAATAAAGCATATTTATAAAGTAAATTACAGTTTTATGCGGTTATAGAAAACCGAATGCCAGGGGTATTTCATATATAACGGATTATTTTGGGGTTGAAAATTCAAATCTGTTGTTAGTCGGAGATGAAGAAAAAGATCATAGAACAGCAATAAACGCCGGCTGTGATTATATGTT
>JAGCVT010000121.1 GCA_017962225.1 Lachnospiraceae bacterium | reverse complement strand
TCTTAAAAATTGTTCCCAAATATCATCAAAGAATTTATTGCCGTGATTCTGGAGCAGGAATTCGCCGTTGTCAGGTCCGTACTGATTGAGCCAGGGACACATGGCATAAGGAATCTCCACGAACTCGCCCTTTGCTTTGGCGAGAAAACGAATCTCCTTCTTCACAGGATGATACATTATCATTAATTCTTTCATGAATGCCTCCCCAAATGTCTGTTAGGGTGAATATCATTTATTAATCCACACCATTTTTTATTATATACTTTATAGTGTCAAAAATCAAACGATATTCTTAAGTTGAGCCCTATTTCTTTACACTTTTTTGCAAAAAATATCTAATTCACATTTTCAATCTGCCAGTCGATTTCGGAAAGTCCGTTTTCTTTCAAAAAATCATTGGCTTTTTTGAAGTGTCCGCAGTCGAAAAATCCTCTGTATGCAGACAGCGGTGACGGGTGCGGAGCGGTTAAAATCAGGTGGTTCGGATTGTTTAAAATCTCCTTCTTCGAAATTGCCGACTTACCCCAAAGCATAAAAACTATCGGCCGGTTCTGTTCGTTTAAAATCCTGATGGTCGCGTCTGTGAATTTTTCCCAGCCGATTCCCTGATGGGACTGAGGTGAATGAGCCCTTACCGTAAGAACGACGTTTAATAAAAACACGCCCTGTCTGGCCCATTTTTCTAAATATCCGTTATCAGGTATATAGCAGCCGAGTTCCCTGTTTAATTCTTCGTAAATGTTTTTAAGCGAAGGCGGTATTTCTATACCTTTGCGCACCGAAAAACAAAGTCCGTGAGCCTGTCCGACGTCATGGTACGGATCCTGGCCGAGTATCACAACCTTGACATTTTCAAGCGGAGTAAAATGATATGCGTTAAAAAGATCCTGTTTGGGCGGGAAAACAGTATGATTCCTGTATTCGTCGAGGAGTTTTTTGTAAAGATTGATGTAATACTCTTTGCTGAACTCTTCTTTTAGCGCTTTTTCCCATTCTCCTGTAATAGGCGGCATATTATAACCTCACGGGAATTCCTTCGTTTGCAAGGAATTTCTTTACTTCACGAATCTCAAGTTCCTTAAAGTGGAAAAGACTTGCTGCGAGTGCCGCATCTGCTTTTCCGTCGGTTAACGCTTCTTTGAAGTGTTCCATGGTTCCTGCACCGCCCGAAGCGATAACGGGAATCGAAACTGCTTCCGCGATTGTTCTTGTAAGCTCGATATCGTATCCGTTCTTCGTTCCGTCACAGTCCATACTAGTCAAAAGAATCTCTCCGGCACCGAGTTCGCAGGCTTTTATCGCCCATTCCAAAGCATCAATGCCCATATCGACTCTTCCGCCGTTTTTGTAGATATTCCAGCCGCTGCCATCAGCTCTTCTTTTAGCATCGATTGCAACAACCACGCACTGTGAACCGAATTTATCCGCAGCTTCCGCAATCAGATTAGGATTCATGATTGCAGCGGAATTAACGGCCACCTTGTCGGCGCCTTCTCTTAAAATCTTCTTAAAATCATCTACTGTTCTGATACCTCCGCCCACGGTGAACGGAATAAACACGCTTTCCGCAACCGCTCTTACCATGTCAACCACGGTATCTCTCGCGTCTGAGCTTGCGGTAATATCCAGAAAAACAAGCTCGTCGGCACCTGCTTTGTCGTATGCAAGCGCACATTCAACCGGATCTCCGGCATCTATCAGATTCACAAAATTTACACCTTTTACAACGCGTCCGGCATTAACGTCGAGACACGGAATAATTCTTTTTGTATGCATTTAAGCCTCCAGGAAATTTCTTAAAATTCTTAAGCCCACCGATGAACTCTTTTCGGGATGGAACTGTGTCGCGTAAATATTTCCCCACTCAACGGCCGCATGAATTGTTGCTCCGTATTCGGTGGTTGCTGCAACTATCTTTTCATCCTCCGCCTTAAGGTAATACGAATGGACGAAATATACGTAACTTCCCTTTACGACTTTCTTAAAAAGCACGCTCTTCTTGGGGAATTCAAGGGAATTCCAGCCCATGTGCGGAATCTTTCTGTCGTCGCCTTCGGGAAGTCTTACAATCTTTCCCTTCAAAAGTCCGAGTCCCTCTACGCCGGGATTTTCATCGCTTGACTCAAACAAAAGCTGAAGACCTAAGCATATGCCGAGTAACGGTTTGCCCTCGTCCACAACCAGCTCTTTTATAACATCTTTAAGGCCGTATTCGTTAAGTCTTTCCATGGCGTCTCCGAATGCTCCGACACCGGGAAGAATCAGTTTGTCGGCCTTTTTAAGCACTTCTTTGTCTCTTGTAATTACGCAGTCGTATCCAAGCTTGATAACGGCTTTTTCAACGCTCTTAATATTTCCTGCATCATAATCGATTATAGCTATCATAAAACCTCCAAAAGGGTATTTTTCTGTCTGAAAAAAGCAAATAAAATATCCACGGCTGTCAATCCATCGGTTAAAAAAATAGTTTTTAAACCGAAAAACCGCCGATTAAACAAAAAAATACACATGACAATTATAACATAGTCATGTGTAAAAAACAGTAAAAATTGCTGTAATAAAAAAATCGGAGTGACAAGATTTGAACTTGCGACCTCTGCCTCCCTAAGACAGCGCTCTAGCCAAACTGAGCCACACCCCGATTACGCGGTTTTTTCAATCCGCAACGACTATTATATCGAAACACCACACCTAAGTCAAGAAAAAATTTAATTAGTTTTTGAAATGCTTTCAAGATACTCTTCCACCTTGGCATAAATCTCTTCCAAACCCCTTTTGTCTTCGGATGAAAACGGGATAATTACGGTGTTTTTGTCGCATTCGAGCTTCTTTTTTATGATTGAAACCTGTTTGCTTACGGCACCCTTGGAGATTTTATCCGCTTTTGTGGCAATAACTATCGGATCGAAGCCGTTTGCAATAATCCAGTCGTACATCTGAACATCGTTAGCGCTCGGCTCGTGTCTTATATCAACCAAAAGAAAAACGGCCTTTAAAGTCGGTGATTTCTTTAAGTATCTTTCAATCATTTTGCCCCACTGTTCCTTGACGGATTCGGAGACTTTGGCGTAACCGTAACCGGGTAAGTCAACGAGGTAAAATTCGGAATTTATGTTGTAATAGTTGATTGTCTGTGTTTTGCCGGGCTGCGAGGATATTCTTGCATATGATTTTCTGTTCATAAAAGCATTAATAAGCGAGGATTTGCCGACATTACTCTTGCCCGCAAAAGCAAATTCGGGAAGCGAATTGTTCGGAAGTCTTGAGCTTACACCGCATACGGTTTCAAGATTTATGCTTTTTATTTTCATGCCTGCCGCCTTTCATAAATTAATGAAAAAGGGGCAATTTCTTGCCCCTTATAATCTTTAAGCTGTTACCGTTTCAGATGAAACAGGAGCAGTTTCTCCTTTTCTTACCACCACGGGTTCGGATAATCCCAAAATGGAATCTTTGGTGATATGACACTCTGCAATGCTGTCATCCGAAGGGATTTCAAACATTACTTTGGTCATAACCTTTTCCATAATGGATCTGATGCCTCTCGCGCCTGTCTTACGTTCGTAAGCTTCCTTGGCGATTTCAAGTACCGCATCATTATCAAAGAAAAGATTTACATCATCAATCTTAAACAAAGCCGTATACTGCTTAATCATGGAGTTTTTCGGCTCTTTTATGATCTTAACCAATGCTTCCTCATCCAAGCCTTCAAGTGCCACATTGATGGGCACACGGCCTACAAATTCGGGGATAAGACCGAATTTTACGAGGTCCTGAGGTGCAACTTCCTTAAAGAGATTGCTCTTTTCGAGAATATTGTTTTTAACAATTTCCGAATTGAAGCCAATCGACTTTTTGTTAAGTCTCTGCTCGATGATATTCTCGAGTCCGTCAAATGCACCGCCGCAGATAAACAGAATATTGGTGGTATCGATGGGAATGAGCTCCTGCTGGGGATGCTTTCTTCCACCCTGAGGGGGTACCGATGCATTCGTGCCTTCGATTATCTTAAGAAGCGCCTGCTGAACGCCTTCACCGGATACGTCTCTGGTGATGGATACGTTCTCGCTCTTTTTGGTAATCTTGTCGATTTCATCGATATAAACAATACCGTACTCTGCTCTTGCAACATCGTAATCCGCAGCCTGTATAAGCTTAAGAAGGATGTTTTCAACGTCTTCGCCTACATAACCGGCTTCGGTTAACGTAGTTGCGTCACAAATGGCAAAAGGCACATTTATGATCTTAGCAAGCGTCTGTGCAAGATATGTTTTGCCGGAACCCGTAGGTCCAAGCATAAGTATATTGCTCTTTTGGAGTTCCACGTCCAAATCTGCCTGAGTGGTAACTCTTTTGTAATGATTGTAAACGGCTACAGACAGAACTATCTTTGCTTCTTCCTGTCCTACCACATAATCATCAAGAAACTCTTTTATCTGCTTCGGTTTTAAAAGGTTAATGTTAAGATTTGATTTGGCGAATTCGTAATCCGATGCCTCAAACAAATCATCTTCCATGCCTTCTTTTGCCTGGAGTTTCAGGATATCGTTGCATGTGGAGATACATTCGTCACAAATATATATTCCGCCCGGTCCGGCTATCATCTGGCCGACCTGGCTCTGCGTCTGTCCGCAGAAAGAACATTTTACCTGTTTGCCGTTCTTGTCGGAATCATTTCTTTTATTTGCCATATTACTCCTGTTTGCTCTCTTCTCTCGAAGAAATTACAAGGTCAATAAGACCGTATTCCTTAGCTTCTTCTGCAGTCATCCAGTTATCACGGTCGGTATCTTTTGCGATAACGTCGAGAGGCTGGTTACAGTTTTCAGCAAGGATTTTGTTCAGCTTTTCCTTAGTCTTTAAGATGTGCTTTGCAGCAATCTCAATCTCGGTAGCCTGTCCCTGCGCACCGCCCAAAGGCTGATGAATCATAATCTCAGCATTGGGAAGAGCCATTCTCTTACCTTTTGCACCGCCTGAGAGTAAGAATGCTCCCATTGAAGCTGCCATACCGATACAGATTGTGGAAACATCGCACTTGATGTACTGCATTGTATCGTAAATAGCAAAGCCTGCGGTTACGGATCCTCCGGGAGAGTTGATATAAAGCTGAATATCCTTTTCGGGATCTTCCGCTTCAAGGAAAAGAAGCTGTGCAACTACCAAAGATGCAGTAACTTCGTTTACTTCCTCTCCGAGGAAAATAATTCTTTCTTTTAAGAGACGTGAATAAATATCATAGCTTCTCTCGCCTCTGCTTGTTTGTTCAATGACATAAGGTACCAGACTCATAAAATGCTCCTTATAACACTAATACTATTCTTCTGTCTTCTCTTCAGCTGCTTCTTCTTTCTTAGCTTTAGCTGCCTTCTTAGGCTTAGCTTCGCCTTCTTCGGCTGTTTCTTCTTTAGCCTTCTTTGTTGCCTTCTTAGCAGCCTTTTCCTTTGCGTTCTCTGTTATGAAGTCGATAGCTTTCTGCATAGCAATATCTTTCTTGATTGCTTCATCATTGCCTGCTGCGCCGAGGGTTTCTTTAACCTTCTCAACTTCCATCTTATAGTTATCGGCAATCTTCTTAATTTCTGCTTCAACATCTTCATCTGTTGCTTCGATGTTTTCTGCCTTGGCTACTGCTTCAAGAACGAGCTGTGTTTTAATCTTCTGTTCTGCCTGAGGTTTGATCTGCTCCATCATAATCTCGGCATTCATTCCTGTGTACTTGAAGTACTGATCGATGCTCATGCCCTGATATCTTAATCTCTGAGCGAACTCATCGAGCATTTCTCTCTGCTGTGTAGCAAGCATCATTTCGGGAATTTCGATTTCGGAATCTTCGATAATTGCATTAACTGCAGCATCTTCTTTCTGCTTCTTTGCATCGTCTGCCTTCTTGTCGGAAAGGTTCTTCTTTACGGATTCCTTGTACTCTGCAAATGTATCGTAGCTGGAAACATCGCTTGCGAAATCGTCATCGAGCTCAGCAAGCTGCTTTTCCTTAATCTCATGAATCTTTACTTTGAATACTGCAGGCTTTCCGGCAAGCTCTGCTGCCTGGTAATTCTCGGGGAATGTAACATTAACATCAAATTCGTCGTCAATGTTCTTGCCGATAATCTGATCTTCGAAAGTATCGATGAATGAATGAGAACCGATCTCAAGATTGTAGTTCTCGCCCTTGCCGCCTTCGAATGCAACACCGTCTACAAATCCTTCAAAGTCGATTGTTACTGTATCGCCGTTCTGAACGGGTCTTTCAACAGATACGATTCTTGCAGCGTTCTGTCTTTCTTTTTCGATAGCTTCGTTAACTTCGTCTTCTGTAACTTCTGTATCAATCTTGTCGATTTCTACACCTTTATATTTTCCAAGCTTGATTTCAGGCTTAAGAGCAACCTCAGCACTGAAAACAAAAGGCTTTCCTGCTTCCATCTCAACTACTTCGATCTTGGGAGCGGAAACGATATCAAGTTCCTTAACTGCTTCGTCATATGTCTTTTCGTAAGCATCGGGAATGATGATGTTAGCGGCATCCTCATAAAATACTTCTTTGCCGTACATTTTTTCAATCATTGCCTTGGGAACCTTTCCGGCACGGAATCCGGGAACGGAAATTCTCTTTTTATTTTTCTGATATGCTTTTTCGCAAGCAGCATCGAATTCTTCTGCCGAAACATCAATGATCAGCTTTGCCATACTTCCTTCAAGCTTTTCAACCTTATAGCCCATTTTAAATAAATCTCCTTTCAAAAGCGTGATTCTATCACAGTCAATTGATTATTATAACATAACCGTATGTTTTTGTAAAAGAAAAGTTGCTTAAAACTGTTTATAAATCAGCTGTTTCAGTAATTCGTCAGCCGTCTTTTCGTCAAGAATGGTTTTAACTATCTCGCCCGCAAAAGCAATGGCGGTTCCCATGCCTCTCGAAGTAATAATATTTCCGTCGTGCGCAACTTCGGCAGCGGGAATTGTCGCACCTGTCAGATGGCTTTCAAATGTCGGATAACAAACCGCTTCTTTGCCGTTTAAATAGCCCTTGTGTCCGAGTATGGACGGAGCTGCACAGATGGCACATACAAGTTTGCCTGCTTTAATATATTCATCCAGTCTCTTCATAAGATACTGATTGGCTTCAAGTCTCTGTGTGCCTACTTTGCCGCCCGGTAAAATCATACAGTCATATTCGTTAAAATCAATCTCCGATATCATTTTGTCTGCGATTATTTTAATTCTGTGAGACCCGTTAATCTCCAGATCGTCTTCCGTGGAAATCATGTCACAGATAATATTGGCCCTTCTTAAAACATCAACTACGGTAAGGCCTTCGATTTCTTCGAGTCCGTCTGCAAGGAAAAGTGCTGTTTTCATAATTATCCCTCCAATTTATATGTTTTATTCTGTTTTGACCGCTGTTATTATTTTACTTTTCTTTCGTTTCATAATCAAGAAAAGAATGCCGGCAAAAAAACTGCCGCAGGATATCCTGCGGCAGTTTTATGATGTCTTAAAATTACTTTTTCTCGTTGATGTAAATCTGAAGTCTGGACTGAATGATTGATGCTACTTCTTCGGGACTCTTCTGGCCTTCGAAATAACCGTCGGTCTCTTCGTCAATAATATTCTGCAGTTCTTCGTCCCAGGAATAAAGTCCTTCAACATTTACCACAAAATCTTTAACTTTTGCAGCTTCTTCGGTGGTGATAGGCTCAATCTTCACTTCCTCATCCAAGAGCCAATAGCTCTCTTCCTCATATACCTTATTGCCGTTCTCATCCAGATAATATGCAGGCTCGGTAGCTTTTTTAGCCATTGCATCGAGTTCTTTTTCTACTGTGGGAAGACCCCATGAACGGCTTTCATAGTATTCATGCGTGAATAAGGTCTGAACAAATTCCCAAGCCGCTTCTTTGTGTTTACTCTTGTTTGATATACCGAGTACGGTATCAATATTAAGTATCGCACCCTCGCTTCCTTCAATGGGAAGTCCTGTCAATACGGGATCCTCACCGAATCTGTTCTTGGCACTCCAGTTATAATTTCTGAAATCATCAATATATGTAAAGTTAATCAAAGAATTGTTGTTACGCAATTCATAAAGATATGATTCGTAATCATAATCATTCCAGTATTCTTCGCTGATTTCCTTCGGATATGTATTTGAGTATTCCAGAAGTTTTACAAACTCAGGCGAGTCGAATGAACATTTTCCGGTCTTGGGATCAAGGAAAGCATCCATTGAAAGATTCATAAACCTGTTCATAACACCCTCTCTGGTCATCTCGCCCGAAAGAGCTCTCTTGCCTGTGGCCTTTTCCCATGCATAAATATCTTCCATGGTCATGCCTTCTTTGTAAAATTCTTTTTTTATCTGTATAGCTTCAACAGAGAATGTGGGATATACGCAGAAAAGCTTATCGTCTCTTGCAAATATGGTTTGTGCATTGTGAACGAGATCGCTCTTTTTAATGCCGCTGCCTTTCTCCATTAAAGGAGTTAAATCAGTAAATACGCCCTTATCAATAAGATTGGATACATCGCTTGCTTCGGGAACAATGATGTCTGGAGTATTTCCGCCCGTAAGGTCGGAATAAAATCTCTTTCTTCCTGCATCCCAGTCATCGGGTGTCGATAATTCTGAATAGTCAACAAGTTTGATTCTGTAAGTATCGTTGTTCTTGTTAAATTCAATTATCTGAGAAGAAATATAGTATGAACCGTATACAGTTCCTAAGGTAATTATTTCTTTATCCTTAACCTGGTCTTCGGGAACTTTTTCGTAAACGGCAATCTTAGACGTTCCTTCATCATCCTTTGTCGTAAGAAACTGTTCGGCGTTTGCAAAACAAATTGTTCCGTACATTTCGTCAGGGTTGATGTCGGAATCATAAAAGTTAACTACTTCGGTAGCTGCTTTATCTGTCTTGTTGACACCCATTAAGGATGAACCGGTTCTGTAATAAAAATCATATCCAGCTCCGTTTACGAGTTCTTTTCCCGAAAGCAAAGCATTAAGATCTGCCGCCTCGGAAGCCTCTCCCGTACCATCAATAACATAGGTTTTTCCCGTGTAATTGTCATTTTCCCATGCCTGAACACAGAATGTAAGAACACCGTCGGTACTTAATGAAGCCCCTGAAACATAAGCATTGGAAAGATCGGGAGTAAATGAATTTTTCTGATTTAAATCCTTATCAAAAACAAATACCGAACGTTCCGATACAACAAATACATTTCCGCTCTTATCCGCAAAAATGTATCTGATATAAAAATAGTCTTCATTGTTCTCAATTTTGGTTTCTTTTATGAGCGTGCCGTCAAGAGAATATTTTCTTAATTTAAAGTTTTCTTCATATGACATCGGATCATATGAGTTAACAGATGCATAAAAGTTTTCTTCGGAATCTATATCCCAATTGCTGCCGTCGAGATACTCATTCTGTTCGATGGGAATATCGAAATACTGAATATCGTTTGCGTTTGTGAACGAAGCAATATGCAGTCTCATGGAAATGTCACCATAATATTCTTCGTAATCGCCTTCGTAAAAATCGTCATATTCGGCTTCATCTGTATCAACATCTTCTGTTTCAAGATCTTCGGTATCCACATCTTCTGTTTCAACGACGTCCTCGTTTATCTCGGGAGTGTCTTCCTCAAAGAGGATTACTTCTCCGTCATCGGGATACTCCGCATAATCGGGATTATCATAAACAACCTGTGCTACATAGTATTTTCCGTTAGCCGATTTGAGTCCGTTAATATAATCGAATCCCTCCAGTTCGAAAGAATTCGCTTCTTTGAATACCGCGCTCTTGTTTACTTTTTCTGCGGATGCAACGATATTTGCGTTGCTGCTGTTATTTCCTTTTCCGTTTAATATATTAGATATCGCATCCTTGGGGCTAAACGTACAACCTGCAAGGGTAAGTACCATTGTCATGCATAAAGCTGACGATATAAGCTTTTTAAGTCTCATAATTCTAGTCTCCTTTCTCGTACTTTGTTAATTATATAACAATATGCACGAAAAGTATAGTGTAAATAATTGACAATTAGTCCATTATTTGTCTTTGTTTTTTCGTTATTTTGATTTTTTATCTGAAAGAATAATCTTTCTCATAGCCTCTACGGCTATCTTTACAGAGGCGGAAGTATCCTCGCTCATAGTCTGGTCAAGCCCTGCTTTTTCTCTCTCCTGATTCCAGATAACGTGGAAACAGGAACCGCTTCTGCACTTTAGTGCACTTGATACCACAAAAAGAGTCGATGATTCCATCTCGGAAGCCTTTACTCCGAGTCTCTTCCATGCTTCCCACTTTTGCAGAAGTTCATACGCTACCGGCATTTTCTCGGGTGAATGCTGGCCGTAAAAAGAATCCTTGCACTGCACCACGCCGACATGCGTTCTTTTGCCCATTTCAAGTGAAGCCTCACGAAGTGCATTGGTAATATCCAGATCCGCTACCGCAGGAAACTCTATCGGAGCATATTCAACGGAAGTGTGTTCATATCTGATCGCACCCGTAGCCACGACAATATCTCCGGACATTACATCCAGATCAATGCCGCCGCAAGTACCTGTTCTTATAAAAGTATCCGCACCCAGGTTGTGCAACTCTTCTACCGCAATAGATGTAGAAGGTCCGCCTATTCCTGTGGAACAGGCTGTAACCTTTACTCCCTCAAGATATCCGGTATAAACATTAAACTCTCTGTTATATGCCACCTGCTTTGCATCATCAAACAATTCAGCAATAGCAGGAATTCTTCCCGGATCTCCTGCGAGAATGCAGTACCTTCCTATATCACCTTCAACACAATGAATATGAAACTGTTTTTCCAACTCCTGCATAATAACCCCTCTGAAATACATTAATGTTTCTTTGTTGCTATGTCTTCCTTAATCATATCAATAAATTCGTCGAATTTAACCGTTACAGTCTCCTGTTCGCCGTGAAGTCTGAATGATACGTTTCCTTCCTCGGCTTCCTTCTTACCGATAACTGCAATGTAAGGAACCTTCTGAATCTGAGCTTCTCTCATCTTGTAACCGAATTTCTCGCTTCTGTCATCGGATTCAACTCTTACATTTGCATCGTAAAGAGCATATTTAAGTTTCTTTACGTACTCGTTAAGTTCATCATCGTCATTCTTTATAGGCAGAATCTTGACCTGAACGGGAGCAAGCCACGTAGGAAGGTTGCCCTTTGTTTCCTCTAAGATGTAAGCCATAAATCTGTCGATTGAACCTAAGATTGCTCTGTGAAGTACAACGGGTGTCTTCTTTTCGCTGTCGGCATCAATATATGTAAGCTCGAACTTAGCGGGTAAGCAGAAGTCAAGCTGGCATGTTGAAAGCGTAATCTCGTTACCGATTGCAGGCTTAACGTTTACGTCAAGCTTCGGTCCGTAGAATGCTGCTTCACCGATTTCTTCCGTATATTCGATACCGATCTCGTTTAAGGTCTCACGAAGAGCCTGTTCAGCTTTGTTCCACATCTCATCATCGGGATGATACTTCTTGGTATCTGCCGGGTCTCTTAATGAAAGCACGCATCTGTAATCCGTAATGCCGAAATCTTCATATGTTGAGAAGATAAGATCGCAGACGCCTTTAACCTCGTCTTTAATCTGATCGGGTGTTACGAAAATATGAGAGTCGTTCTGGCAGAAATGTCTTCCTCTCTCAATACCCTTAAGTGTTCCTGAAGACTCAAATCTGAAGTCATGAGCGATTTCAGCGATTCTTATGGGAAGCTCTTTGTATGAATGAGGTCTGTTTGCATATATTCTCATATGATGAGGGCAGTTCATGGGACGAAGTACAAAGCTTTCGCCTTCAACTTCCATCGGAGGGAACATATTCTCTTTGTAGTGATCCCAGTGACCTGATGTCTTGTAAAGTTCAACAGTACCTACACAGGGTGTAAGAACATGCTGATATCCAAGCTTCTGCTCTTTTGTTCTGATATAATTCTCAAGCTCCTGCCATACAAGATAACCGTTGGGAAGGAACATCGGAAGTCCGCGGCCTACCAAATCATCAGACATGAAAAGATTCATATCTTTGCCAATCTTTCTGTGGTCTCTCTCTTTTGCTTCTTCAAGTAACTGAAGATGTGCTTCGAGTTCTTCGGGTGTAGGGAAACAAACACCGTATACACGCTGAAGTACCTGATTTTCTGCATCACCCTTCCAGTAAACACCTGAGTGCTTTACGAGTTTGAAGTTACGGCAAAGTTTAACATTGTCTACGTGAGGTCCGCGGCAGAGATCTGTATAATCTCCCTGATCGTAACAGGTAATATTGCCGTCTTCCATATTTGAAAGAAGGTCCATCTTGTAAGGATCGTCCTTAAAGAGTTCAAGTGCCTCGGCCTTTGTGATTTCTCTTCTGTAAATCTTGATACCGGTCTTTGCAACCTTCTTCATTTCTTTTTCAATTTTGTCGATATCCTCGTCATTAAGCACAGCATCGCCAAGATCCATGTCGTAATAGAATCCTTCATCCACAACAGGACCTACCCAGAATTTTGCATTAGGGTAAAGATGCTTTACTGCCTGTGCCATAAGATGTGCACATGAATGGTTGAGTACATGCAAATTTTCGTCTTCTTTGAAATTGACCATGATTCTTCTCCTTATAAAACAAATATAAAAAAAACACCGCATAATATCCGTCATCGGATACTAAGGGTGCTACGTAGCACGGTTCCACCTTAATTTTTCACTCTTTGAGTCTTTAACGTAACAGCACGGAGACGCTTACTTCTTTCAGCGTTCGGCTCCAAAGTGGTCTTCATATCAGTCCGGTTAGGCACCTCTCAGCAAATGTTGCCCTCTCTGTGAACTTTCTCTGACACTACTATCTTTTTCACAGCCTTTAAATATTACCCATATAATATAAAACAAAAATGTTTTTGTCAATTAAAAAAAGAAGGGAAACACTTTTGGAATGCGTTCCCCTTCTTTTATGAGTTTTATTAATCTTCGCGTATAAACATATACTCTACGGTAAAATCATCGCTCTCCGGTCCGTCAAAAAGATTGAGTTCTCCGTTCGAAACGGTTCCGTGGAATTCTTTCTCTAACAAAAGGGATTCAACTTTAATGTTTATGGTTTTACCGTCACTGTCGATTTTATAAGTTAATTTAGTTCCTTTGCTTTCGCCCGAATCCTGGAAAGTTCCTGATCCTTTGTTATCCAATACAAATGTTTTATGTCTCTCCAGTCCGTCACCGGTGTTGCGCCAGTCCTCGTAGTCCTCCTTATACATATTCATAATCGACCATTTCAGTTTGTAGGTGCCGGCTACATTATACTTGTCTTTTCCCGAACCCAAACCGGATTTGCCGCCGCAGGTACATCCCAGTAAAATTACACTGATAAACAGAATTGGGATAAGGATACATGTTCTTTTGTAATTCTTAATTAATTCTTTTATGCCTTTCTTTCCGTTCATAACCCACCTCCACAGATTTAT
>JAGCVT010000120.1 GCA_017962225.1 Lachnospiraceae bacterium | reverse complement strand
TGCGTTCTTTTCATTCAAAAACGCTTTCAGCACGGTTTCATCGTATTTTGTGTTCACATCATCAATAAAGTCCAGCAGCAACGCATAATTTGATTCTGCTAACAGTTCACACTTCATATCATCCAACCTCAACCCCCGATCTGTCATAGTCTATAAAACTGAAAGTTTCCTACTAAATTAACTTCCAAGATAACACTCTATCGTTCATCACGGCGAATTTGAATTCCGATTTAATAGTCCAAGCTATCCTTATTTAATAAAAAATCAAACAAGTTTATAATGGTTATACCCTGCTCATTTCTCCAAATCTTTGCATTACCGGATACAATAATTATTTTCTTAAAAGAATCCGATATTCTTACGAGCGAAGCCTGCTCCTGATCAATCTTTTCTTTATCAGGCAAAGCAAATGCAGACTGTATATAATACCGTTTACTTCCCTGATTGACCACAAAATCTACTTCTAATTGTTTTTTGGTTCTTTTTCCGTCCTCATTAACTCTGATTTCCACAACACCAACGTCAACATTATATCCACGATAGATAAGTTCATTGTAAATAATGTTTTCCATGATATGTGTCTCTTCATACTGTCTGAAATTCAGAAAAGCATTTCTTAATCCTATATCGGTATAGTAATACTTAGATGGCGTACTAATATACTTTCTCCCCTTAATATCGTAGCGTTCTGCCTTCTGGACCATAAAGCTATCCTGGAGATACTTTAAGTAATTAGCTATAGTAGGCATAGATATCCCCTTACGCCCACTACTGGTGAATGTATCAGAAACCTTCTGCGGATTAGTAAGAGAACCAATAGCGGAAGCCAGTAATTTCATAAGTTCTTCCATTCCACTTCCGTCATTGATATCATATCTATCACATATATCACGCAAATAGATTTCCTTATTTAATCGTTCCAGATATGCTGTCTTAGACTGATCATCAGGTTCAGCCAGCACATGGGGAAGTCCACCATAGTACGTATAATCCTGCCAAGCTTCGGGCTTATCTTTTCCGGAAGCCGGCAAATATTCAGAGAACGATAACGGAGCAATGTGGATTTCATCTCCCCTTCCACGGAACTCAGTCATTATATCTGATGAAAGGAATTTCGAATTACTTCCGGTAACATAAACATCTACATTTTTCTTTCTGAGAAGCCCATTCAATACTCCATATAATCTTACCGGAACGTCAGGGTTCTTCATTTCATCCTTTGTTATCGCATATTGAGCTTCATCTATGAAAACATAATAGTTCTGATTACTGTCTACCAATCTGCTCTTTATGTAATCATTTAATTTATGAGGATCAGTATATTCAGCATATTCTTCATCATCCAACGGAACGGCGATTATATTTTCCTTTGGTACCCCGTGCTCAAGAAGATATTTGTAAAATATCTCGAACAACAAATAAGTCTTTCCGCATCTTCTTATTCCCGTAATTACTTTTATTAGACCATTATTCATATGGTTGATCAGTTTATCTAAATATCGTTGTCTTTCAATTACCATAAAACAAGCCTCTTTTTAGATTTTGGGTACATTTACCCTTTTTCTAAAGTATACCTCAACACAAATCAATTTTCAAACGTCTTTTTAGATTTTGGGTACATTTACCTATTTTCTAAAGTTGTCTCCATATCCTACGTACCAGTTTTAGGTATAATAATAGATTAGCAGCTACTGAATGATACTATAAGAAAAAATTTTAGGGAACTTTTTGGCAAAAATCGAACCGGAAAGTTCCCTAAAACATCATTTTTTCTCAAATATCAGAAATTTGCCTCGTTCAAGACTATCGAAGGTGACACCACCCTTTTGCTGATAATAAGAGCTGTACACTTTCTCAAAATGAATCCCCTGCAAATCCTTTTCTATGTATTTAAATCCATATTCACTTATTTCTTCAATCAGTTTTTTATATGAATACTTGCACTTCTTTTTATTCTTATCACGAAAATTTGACAGATGAAAAGGCAGGACAGCAAGAATTCCGCCATCTTTAAGCGTTCTTTTTGCTTCTTCAATCATCACGAAACGATGAAGACCATTATATGTTTTCTCTTCGCCGTGAAACATATCCGCATAGATGACAAGATCAAAAAATTCACTGTCAAAATCATGTCGATAATCCTCTTTCCCCTCAACCGGTATAATGCAATTAATCTTCTCATCTTTTGCTTTTACACTTATATACTCCAAGCACTGCTTATTAATATCTACCGCATATACTTTGCATTTCCGCCCAAAAGCATTTGCAGCCGCAAAAGAATAGTTGCCACAACCGCAACCATAATCAAGAATAACCGGACTACTCACATCAATAATCGAAGAAAAAATATACGCCCCTTCAGTTTTTTCCCATCTATTTACTTCATCAAAAATAGTCATATATTTCTCCATTATTTAGGAAAACTGAAAGTTTCTTCATTACAATCCTATACTACTTAAATCCGTTTCGATATACTTATCTCTATCTACAATCATTCCCTGCTTTTCGGCATATCTGATTAAACCCATCGACCAAACATCTAAGCAAATAAAATAATCCGTCGGCATTTTTCGTATTGAACGAATACGCGCACTTAGTGCTTCATTAAAGGCGTCTGAATCATTTTCAACTATGGCGTTTATC
>JAGCVT010000119.1 GCA_017962225.1 Lachnospiraceae bacterium | reverse complement strand
AGTGTAAGTGGTCCGAAAAGAGTACCTATAACGTTTCCTACACCTCCGGTAAGAAGCGTGCCTCCGATAATCGAAGATGCAATCGCATTCATTTCCATACCTGCAGCATTCGTTGCGTTTCCGGCACCCGTATGCATCATAAATACATATCCTGAAATACCGCTTAAGAGTCCGCTTAATACATAACTGATAAAGCGGGTTCTTTTTACGTTGATACCAAGCATCAAAGCACTTGTCTGATTGCCGCCCATTGCGTAGAAGTTACGGCCGAGTTTAAGGTACTTAAGTAAAATGAAAATTGCCAATACGCACGCAAAAGCAACCACTACGCCGAGCTCTATTCGCGCCGGAACTCTGTTTCCGTTTTTGGCTGTATATCCGAGCCAGGGAATAACAATCTTTGCATCACGAAGTTTCGAAAAGCTTTCATGGTCAACTTTCTGTGGATTAACCGAAAGGATTGTTGTAAGTCCTCTGGCGAAGAACATTCCTGCCAGTGTTACTATGAACGGCTGGATTTCCAGATAGCTTACAAGGAAACCGTGAACAAGACCGAAAGCAACTCCGATACCGAGTGCAAGAAGGACTGATACAAATATATTGCCGCCGTTGTTTAAGTAAAGGATACAGCTCATTACAACAAGTGATGTAACCGCACCTACGCTGATATCGATACCGCCGCCGATCATTACAATCGTCAGGCCGCAGGATACGATAATCAAAGGTGCATTGTCGTTAAGCATATCGAATATCTGCTGTGCATGAAGGAAACCACCCTGTAACAATGCCATTGCAAGCAGATACATTGCTACGAATATACAGATGGTAATCGTCATCAGAAGCTGAGTATCGGTAAGCGGTTCTCTGCGAAATTCTTTGTTCTTATTCATAATTATTCCGCTCCTTTCATCGATACTCTTTGTTTATTGCTTCTCATTTTCGCCATAAACTTCTGGAATTTGCTCTTAATAACGGGAGATCCTATTACAACCAGGATGATAATTACGATAGCCTTGTAAGCTTTTACATCCGTGGAAGGAACCTTCATCGCATAAAGCGTGATGGTAAGCATCTGGATAACGTAAGCACCGATGATACTTCCGCTTATCTTAAACTTACCGCCGCCCAAGCTGTTGCCGCCGATGGCTACCGCAAGGATGGCATCCATTTCCACATCAAGAAGCAGTGTCTCATGGTTAATAAGTCCAAGACGGCTGACACCGATGGTTCCTGCAACCGCTACGCAAAGTCCTAAGATTATAAAAGATAAAAGTTTAATAAATGTTGAATTGATACCGTTTAATCTGGCTGCGCTTCCGTTAATACCTACGGACTGGGTAAAGAGTCCGAGTGAAGTAAAATGGAACACCAGAACAAATATGATTGCAACACCCGCTACGATAAGCACCGGTGTCGGAATCGGAACACCCGGGATAAAACTTCCGATAGCATTGATAATCGGACTGCTGACTGTAGGTGTGGCACCACCGTTTATCCAGTAGGCTATCGAACGTCCGCACGTGTACAGGATTAACGTCGCTATCATCGGCTGTATCTTAAACACGGCAACCAGTGTACCGTTGAATGAACCAAAAAGCATTGCAACTATACATGCGAAGAGAAATGCTGCCACAACTGTAACGCCCGTAATATTGGGAGAAGTTTTAAGTATTTTTACAAATGCACTTCCCGCTATGGCTGCAGCTGCACCGACACTGATATCCTGTCCGCCGCAGGCTGCGGTTACAAGCGTCATGCCCATTGCCAGAACGGCAAGTTCGCTGGCACCGTTTATAATACTGATCAGGTTTCCCGCAAGAACCATGTTTCCGTTGTTGTTCTGAGTAATCTCGATAGAGAAAAACGACGGATCTCTTATAAGGTTAAAAATAACCAATAAAAGAATGGCAATAATGGGAATTGTAAGCTGGCCGAGACCGCCTTTAAAAAATCTCTGGAATTTATCCTTCATTCTGCGTCTCACCTCCGGCAATAGTCTTCATAACCTGGGCCTGATTCAGATCCTGCCCTTTTAATTCTCCGACAACATGTCTGTCTCTCATTACGATCAGACGTGAACATGTACGAAGCATCTCTTCAACTTCGGACGAAATGAATGTTACGCTCACGCCGTCTTCAGCAAGTTTTAAAACAAGTTTCTGAATCTCGAGTTTCGTTCCTACGTCAATACCTCTTGTAGGCTCGTCAAGAATCAGATAATCGGGATGCGTAAGAAGCCATCTTGCAAGAATAACCTTCTGCTGGTTGCCGCCGCTTAAGGATCCTACCGGAGTCTCCCTGCTTGCGGTCTTAATGTTTAAAACCTTGATGTATTCATCTGCAAATGCTTCAGCTTCGCTTCTTGAGATGGGCTTGAAAAATCCCTTCATTACCTGAAGCGCAAGGATAATGTTTTCGCGAACCGAAAGTTCGGCTATAATGCCATCGCGCTTTCTGTCTTCCGCAAGGTATCCGATGCCGTGCTTCATCGCATCTATGGGTTTCGTAATCTTTACGTTTTCGCCTTTTATCATAACAGTGCCTCCGGTAACTTTGTCGGCACCGAATATTGCTCTTACACTTTCGCTTCGTCCGGAACCGAGCAGACCGGTAAAACCGTTAACTTCGCCCTTATGAATACAGAAATCAAAAGGCATTGCATCGCTGCTGGATAAAGACGCTGCTTCATAAAAAATATCTTTGCTTTCGTATTGTTTTTCTTCGACTTCTCCGAAATCGCTTAATTCGTCGAGTTCCTTACCAATCATCTTGGCAACTAGGTCGACCTGAGGAAGATCCTCTATTAAATACTCACCTACAAGTTCACCGTTTCTTAAAACCGTTATACGGTCACATACTTCGTAAACCTGCTCAAGGAAGTGAGTAACAAATATAATTCCTACACCCTGTTTTTTCAGATCTCTCATAAGATCAAAAAGCATATTAACTTCTTTGTCGTCCAAAGAAGATGTAGGTTCGTCAAGAATCAGAACCTTACATTCCATATCAACCGCACGTGCAATCGCAACCATCTGCTGAACAGCCAGCGAACAGCTTCCGAGCTGCTGTGATGCTCTTGCGGGTATTCCGAGTTTTTTTAGGATTTCATCAGCACGTTTTTCGTAGTATTTGTGACGTACGAAAGCACTCTCCTCACGGCCGATAAACATGTTCTCTGCAACCGTAAGGTTAGGGCAGAGTGTAATCTCCTGATATACCGTACTGATACCCTTGTTCTGTGCATCCTGCGGGGAATGAATCGTTACAGTCATTCCTTCAACGCTTATCTCACCGCCGTCCATTCCGTATACGCCGGTAAGTATCTTGATCAGTGTGGATTTTCCGGCACCGTTTTCTCCCATCAAAGCATGGATTTCACCTTTTCTTAAAGTAAAATCCACATCGCTTAAGGCTTTAACGCCCGGAAAAACTTTATTTATATGTCGCATCTGCAGTAATTCTATTTCCTGCATAACCGTTCCTCCGTTAAATTTATATGGCGCAGTCGGGCTGATTGTTTCACAGCCCAGCCGCGCCATTTAGGTAGGTTCAAATATTATTCGCCTAAACCGTAGTTGTTGATGTCGTCATCTGTAAGAGTCTTGGCATCAAAACCTTTTT
>JAGCVT010000118.1 GCA_017962225.1 Lachnospiraceae bacterium | reverse complement strand
AGATCATGTAACAAACGGTGAAATACAAAGCAACGGAAAATTCGAAAGACAGGCCAACAGATTCGTAACGCCGTTTGGAGATAAGGAAGGCGAGCTTCCCGTAGAAAAAGACAGATACAGACTCCTATGGGCGCCCGTGTGCCCCTGGGCCAACAGATCGATTATAGTAAGACAGTTAATGGGACTTGAGGAAGTAATATCCGTCGGAACGCTTGATCCGATAAGACCGGATGTACCCTGGTCCGACTGGGCGTTCACTCTTGATGAAGGCGACAAGGACCCTGTACTTGGAATACATCTTTTAAGTGAGGCTTATAAAAAAGCAGATCCCGAATATAAGGGAAGATTTACGGTTCCCGCGGTTGTAGACCTTAAAACGGGCGCTGTGGTGAATAATGATTATTTTAAGCTCACGACATATTTTGAAACGGCATGGAAAAAATATCATAAAAAAGATGCTCCCGAGCTGTATCCCGTGGAATTAAGAGACGATATCGAAGAGCTTAACGATTATATATTCCACAATGTCAACAACGGCGTATATAAGGCAGGGTTTGCAACGAGCCAGGAAGCCTATTCTGATGCTTTTAAACTCGTCTTTGATGCTTTTGACAAGCTCGAGGAAAGACTTTCAAATCAGAGATTTTTATTCGGCGACTATATTACCGAATCTGATATCAGACTCTATGTTACACTCGCAAGATTTGACATTGCCTACTACAACGGTTTCAGAGTCAATAAAAAGATGCTTAAGGATTATCCGAATCTTTGGGGATACGCGAGGGATTTGTATGCTGAGAGTGCATTTGGCGACAATACGTATTTTGAAGCGATTAAGAAGCATTATCACTTATGTTGTTTAAAGACCAATCCTAATGATATCCTTCCCCTCGGACCGGATCTTTCAATATGGAATATTCCGTCAGGAAGAGAGGGCTTAAGCAAAGATCCCGAACATAAATTCAGGATAGAAGAGCAGTAAATTAAAAGAGAAATAGAAGAAAAGAATTAAAGAAAAATTCGGAGGAAAAAACAATGGGTAAAATCTATCACAATATTACAGAGCTTATAGGACGCACACCACTTCTTGAGCTTCATGCGTTTGAAAAAAAGATTGGTACAGACAATAAGATTTTCGGCAAACTTGAATTCTTTAATCCCTCAGGTTCCGTAAAAGACAGAATCGCTTTATCGATGATTAACGGCAAGGAAGAAGCAGGCGACTTGAAGGAAGGCGGTACGATTATCGAAGGCACATCGGGCAATACCGGTATAGGCATTGCTTCGATTGCGGCTGCGAAAGGATACAAGGTTAAGATTTGTATGCCTGATAATCTTTCGGAAGAAAGAACCAGACTATTAAAAGCTTTCGGTGCAGAAGTTTATCATACACCGGGCGAATTGAACATGGGCGGTGCAAATGCAAAGGCAGCAGAATTGCTTGCCGAAACAGAAAATGCTGTTATCCTTGGTCAGGGCGGAAATCCCAACAACCCTCTTGCACATTACAGAACGACAGGTCCCGAAATCTGGGAAGATACCGATGGCAAAGTGGATATTTTCGTATCGGCTGCAGGCACGGGCGGAACCGTAAGCGGTGCAGGCAAATTCCTCAAAGAGCAGAATCCCGATATTAAGGTAATCGGCGTAGAGCCCACGGGAAGTGCGCTTTTAAACGGCGGTACGGCTGGCCCTCACAAGATTCAGGGTATCGGCGGCGGTGCAATCCCTCCCGTAACTGATGTTTCGATTTTTGATGAAGTAATAGATGTTACCGACAATCAGGCTTACGAATATGCGAGACTTATCCCCGGACTTGAAGGCTTTACCGTAGGCATTTCCGCAGGCGCAGCTTTATATGCAGCAAGGGTTATCGCAGAACGTCCCGAGAATTCAGGCAAAAACATTGTCGTAATCATTCCCGACAGCGGAGAACACTATCTGTCCGGTGACCTTTACGAATAATAAATTATCATTAAAATAATAAAAGAGAGATTATATTTAATTTGGAGGATATATGACTCTTTCACAGTTAAGTTATGTTATTGCGGTAGCATCAAGCTCTTCGATGAATGAAGCGTCCAAGAAACTGTTTATTTCGCAGCCTTCGATTTCGGCTACAATCCGCGAACTTGAAGAGGAGATTGGCATTAATATTTTTATCCGTTCCAATCGCGGAATTAGTCTGACGCCCGAAGGGGAAGAATTTGTCGGATATGCCAAGCAGGTTGTTACGCAGTACGAACTGATTGAAAACAAATATATAACGGGCGGTAAAATCAAGAAACGTTTCAGCGTTTCCGCGCAGCATTATGCTTTTGCGGTAGACGCATTTGCCAAAATGGTCGAAGAGTTTGGAATGGACGGCTATGATTTTGCCATGTATGAGACCAAAACATATGATGTTATTCAGGATGTAAAGAGGTTTAAAAGTGAGATAGGTATTCTCTATCTTAATGATTTTAACCGTAAAATAATTACCAAACTTCTTGATGAAAACGAACTCGAATTTCATCCTTTGTTAGACTGCGGTGTATATGCATATATGTGGAAAAAGCATCCTCTTGCCAAGAAAAAGAGAGTTACTTTTGACGAGCTTAATTCATATCCGTGCATAATATTTGAGCAGGGAAGCAATAACTCATTTTATTTTGCCGAAGAGATGTTTTCGACATATCAGTTCAATCAGACATTAAGAGTCTGCGACAGAGCCACAGGCCTTAATCTTATGATAGGTCTTAATGCTTTTACCGTATGTTCCGGTATTATATGCGAACATTTAAACGGGTCGGAGCATTGCGCCGTCAAACTCGACAGCGAGGACATCAATACTGTCGGATATATCGTAAGAAAGGGTATGTCAATCTCTCCTTTGGGACAGAGATATATTGATGAAATAAGCAAATACAAAGGAACTCAAAAATAATTTTAAGAATATACGTAAAAGAACAAAACCGGGTTGGTTATAGGTAATGCCTATAGCCAACTCTTTTTTTTTAATATTATTCATTTTAGGTTTCTTAAATTAAACTTGATATCAATCAAAAGAAAATTAGGACAGGAAATAATAATGAGCGAAAGAAATTTGGATTTTGAAAGTGTTACAAACAGATACGGTACGAAAAGCCTTAAGTACGACTTTAAGGAAGAAAGACATCTCCCTGACGATGTGCTGCCTCTCTGGGTAGCTGATATGGATTATCGTACTTCTTCATACATAGAGGATGCACTTGTTGAACAGGCTAAACATGCGATATTCGGATATACGGAAGTTGATGATGATTTTCTTGAAGCACTTAAAAACTATATTGCAAGGCACTATAACAGAGTTATAGAAAAAGAGTGGTTTCACAAATCGCCCTCGGTTGTTTTTTCGATAGCAACCGCAGTAAAAGCGTTTACCGAAGAAGGCGGATATGTACTGATTAACCAGCCCGTATATTATCCGTTCATGGGAACGATTAAGGAAAACAACAGAAAGATTATAAGCAGCGACCTGGTTAATGACGGGACCGGATATTACAGAATCGATTTTAAGGATCTTGAAGAAAAGATAAAAGAATACAGACCGAAACTCTATCTTCTTTGTTCCCCTCACAATCCCGTGGGAAGAGTCTGGAGAAAAAAAGAATTGCATAAAATAGGCGAACTCTGCAAAAAATACGGAATAATAGTTTTCAGCGATGAAATTCATTCGGACTTTGTATGGGGCAGGGAATTTACAACATTTACGAATGCCGGAGAGGGTTATGACAGATTCTGCATTACATCGGTATCTCCGAGCAAAACATTCAATCTCGCAGGTCTTCAGGTATCCGGAATTATCACAAGCAACAAAGAGATTTACAACAGATTTCATGCAGCGTACTCGGCAGCGGGCTTCAGCCAGATAAACGGTATGGGTATAATCGCATGTCAGGCAGCGTATACATACGGAGAAGAGTGGCTTGAGGGCGTTAAGAAAGCAATAGAATCCAATCTTGATTATGCCATAGAGTATTTGTCTGAGAATCTTCCCGAGGTAAAGGTAAGAAAACCTGAGGGGACGTATCTTTTATGGCTGGATTTTAATTATTATGATTTTACGGACAGAGAATTAAACGACATCATAGTGCATGATGCGAAGCTCTGGCTCGACAGAGGAAATATCTTCGGCAGAGTCGGCTCGGGATTTCAGCGAATCAATGTGGCATGTCCGAGAAAGACTCTTGAAGATGCACTCGAAAGACTTGTGAATACATTTAAGATTTGTGAACAGAAGAGAAAAATAAGTTAGATCCAAGGATTTAACTTATTTTTTGAAAGGAGACCAGCTATGAATAGTCAAGAAAAAATTTAGCGAATATTTCGTTTGATTTATGGCTCAAAAATAGCTGACCTTAACAAGACCTTCCAGCGAAGGCCTTTCGAAATCTATATAAAAGCCTTTGCTAAGCTAAGTT
>JAGCVT010000117.1 GCA_017962225.1 Lachnospiraceae bacterium | reverse complement strand
TCTGGATCTTTTCTCGGATTTTTATGAGGGATGGAACGTGGATACAACAGGCTGGTACAAGCTCCAGTCACCGGATTAATACAGGGGGTATTTTATGAACGAAAACATCGTAAAAAGAAACGAACTTTTGGCACAGAAGGTTATCAAAGGTCTTGAGTCGAGAAACATGAGCGGGTATTATGCCGCAGACAAAGAAGAGGCTTTAAAAATCGCACTTAGTTTGATACCCGAGGGCTCAAGCATCGGAATGGGCGGTGCTATGAGCGTGCATGAAATCGGCCTTTCGGATGCTTTGAAAAACGGTAATTATAATTTTATCGACAGGGATGCTTCTGATGATAAAAGAGGTGTAATGCTTGCAACATATGATGCGGATTTCTTCTTATCAAGCGTGAATGCAATAAGCGATGACGGTGTAATCATCAATATCGACGGCAATGCCAACAGAGTATCAGCCATCGCTCAGGGTCCGAAGAAGGTTGTATTCATCGTGGGCATGAACAAGGTATGCGGAGACGTCGATTCGGCGCTCAAGCGTGCAAGAAACATAGCTGCACCGACCAATGCGCAGAGATTCGGTCTTGATACACCCTGCTCGAAAACCGGCTCCTGCTTTAACTGCAAGTCTCCGGACACCATCTGCTGCCAGTTCTTAATTACCAGATATTCACGCCATGCAGACAGAATTCACGTAATTCTCGTAAATGACAATCTTGGTTTTTAAGGGAAAAAGTGCTAATATATTAGATGTTGTAAAATAGATATATTTTGAGGAATTCAATGAAATTTAAGAACATCTGCAAACGCATTTTACCCGTGGCACTGGCTGCGGTAATGGCGCTTGCTTTGCCCGTAAATGTAAAGGCTGACGATCCGCCCGACTACGATGCACTGGCAGAGGCCAGAAAAGCGCTTCCGATACAGTCGAATGCAATAACCGACTGGCCGCAGGGACCCGAGGTTTCCGCACAGGGCGCGATTTTAATCGAAGCCAGGACAGGGGCAATACTTTATGCCAAGAATATAGACGAGCGTCTTTATCCCGCGAGTACAACGAAGATTTTAACCTGTACCCTCGCAATGGAAAACTGCGACCTCGACGAAATGATTACATTTTCAAAAGAGGCCATTAATTCAGTTCCCTGGGACGGCTCGAAAGTCGGAATGGACCCCGGCAACTCGATTTCGATGGAACAGGCTCTCGAAGCCATTCTCGTAGGAAGTGCGAACGAAGTATCAAACGGTGTTGCCGAGCATGTGGCAGGAAGCATGGACGAGTTCGTCAATATGATGAATGCGCGCGTCGAAGAGCTTGGACTTGAAAATACACATTTTGCCAACGCGAACGGTCTTTACGATGACAATCATTACACATCGGCTTATGACCTTGCGATAATCGCAAAAGACTTCTTCAGCTACGAAATCCTCTGCAAACTGGCAAGAACGCCCAAGGTTGAGTTTACGGCGACAGCCACCCAGCCCGACGAATTTACAATCAATTCCAAAAACCTTCTTTTACCCGGTAAAAAATACGAGTACGAATATCTCGTGGGTTCCAAGACAGGATATACCGACAAAGCCAGACAGACGCTGGTTTCCTGTGCGAAGAAGGACGGCATGGAATTAATCTGCGTGGTTCTGATGGAAGAATCGCCCTCGCAGTTTACCGATACAAGAGCACTTTTTGAATACGGTTTCAACAATTTCACACTCGAATCCATAAAAGGCAAGGAATTCAGCTTTGATTCGAACAAGAGCGGATTCTTTAAGACCGGAACGGATATTTTCGGAGATTCGGAAGACATTCTGATGTTAAACGACAACGCCAAAGTGGTTTTACCTACGAATGCAACTTTTGACGATCTTAAAATGAATGTCGTATACGATACCGACAATGTGAATGCCGTGGCAAAGGCCGAGTACTCCTACAACGGAAATGTGGTCGGATATGCGGACATCATGTTAAATACGCAGAAGACCACGCTGTTTGAGGATTCGCCTCAGACAATCACAGAGGAAGAAGTACCGTATGTTTCCAACCAGGACGGCAAATCGGTTTTCGTTAATATAAAATACATTCTGATTTCACTGGTTGTCTTTGTACTGGTTGTTTCACTTGCAATCATAATCTATCGAAAGATAGTGCTTGCAAAACGCGAGATAAAAAAGAAAGCCAGAAACAAGAGCAGGGAAAAAGACAGAGTTTACAGAGACCCTTCAAAGAGAACGAATTTCAGATTATAATCATAAAAAAAGCAGCCTGAGGGCTGCTTTTTTGTTTCTTTTATGAGGTTTATTTTTCGTTTTCGGAAGCTTTCTTTTTCTTCTTTCCGAATACCAGGAATTTGCTGAACACGTAATTTGCTATGGTTACGAGCACTGCGGAAATGCAGATTTTTACGAACCAGTAATGAATGGTATCGGTCATTCCCGAAAGGGCGGTTACTTTATTGCAAAGGACGTCGAACCATCCGCGGATAACCACGCGTCCGAGCCAGCTGTTTACGAGGCCCCACATAATTGCGAGATCCAGAATCAGGGTACTCAGTCTTGATAATGAAAAATCCCAGAATTCCTTCGGAATGTTTTTGTTGGTACTTTTAAAAACCCATCTGCGGTTTAAGGGATATGCGTATGCAACACCTGCCACCCAGCCTATGGCGTTAATGATAAAGTTCTGCCAGCCGATGGTGGAGTCCAGAAAATATTTTGCAATAAAGCAGGCGTCCCATGAAAAGATGGTTGTAAGAACACCCACAATAAGATATATAATTATTTCTTCGTTTTTCTTATAAAGAGTTTTAATTTTTCCCATGTTTAACCCTGTTTATTTTGTAGTTGCAATCATGTCTGCGATGCACCAGTGAGGATTGTTAATACCGTCATCCGAATCATCGTAGTAAATAAAGAATACTGTTGAGTCGAAGTCGTTTGAAATCTTTTCACTTGTTCTGGTAAGAATCATGTTCTTGGAGAACGCGATGTGAAGAGAATAGCATATATCCGAATACTCGGCATAATTATCCACTACAACATTCGTGTACTTGGGATCGTCAAATTTGTGAGCCGAAGTAAATGTAATATCCACGCCGCCTGCCCACTGTTTTGCCATATTCCAGTAATCCGAATCTTTTATGAGGAATGACTGAACGGTTGCAAGACCGTGATTAGCTCCGCCTAAGTCGTCGGTGTTGAAGTCTTCGTAGGTCTGAACCATTGAAAGAGCTTCGTTTTTGCGCTCTTCGGTTAATTCGGAAGCCGCGGAAGCATAAATGGCTTTGACTCTGCTGCCGTTTATTTCAACGGGTACTTCTTCGCCGTTGGTATTTAAAACTTTGATGTCTGCGTCTTCGAGCACATTTTCAACTTTATATTCCACATATGCAGGCATGGAAATATAGTTTGAAACATAGGCAAATTCGGGGATTTCCTCGACATTTCCCGTTTTGTAGGATGCATCCACATGTCGGTTGTTGATGACGGGCGTGTAGCCGTCGGGAACCGAGAAAGTGTAATTCGTCAGATTAACGCTGCAGACAGGCTCGATTGTGTCGACATCCCAGTCCATGATTGTAAGGATTGCATAAATTTTTGTCTGGCTGATGGCCTTAAGAGTAACTCTTGCAACCTGCTTTCCGTCGGCAGAAATGTTGTAAACGGGAGCTTCCGTAATATAGCTGGTCGGATCTTTTTCTGCCGTAAAAGAAGAGTATGTGCCGAGAGATTCGATGTAATCCTCAAGCAGAATATCGCTGTCAACAAATGTCAGATCCAGACTTTCAAAAGTAAAGTCCGAAGGAGACAGGGAACCGTCTTTTGCGTTCTTTTCGAATGTTTCCACGAAAGAAGCGATATATTTTTCGGGTTGTGAATTCTCGTATCTCTTTAAACACTTGTCCGTATATTTTAAGAAAGCAAATGCAAGCACAACAAGGATTGCGGTATAAAGTCCGAGAGCGATCCAGAAAGCAGGGGACTGCTTCTTTTTTGGCACGGGACGAGAGGGTCTTCTTGCTGCTGATGACGAAGAAGAAGGTCTCTTTGCACTGCTGCTCTGCGAAGGTCTTCTCTGTGCGGCGGACGAACTTCCCTGTGAAGGACGTCTTGTAGCACTTGAAGAAGGTCTTGAAGAAGGCTGTCTTGAAGCGCGTTCGCCTGATTGCGCTTCACGCATTTTTCTCATTCTCTCGTTTGCGAGTTCACGCATGGAGGGCTGATGATTGTTTTGTCTGTTGATATTATTTTCTGCCATGTCGCACCTCCTTAGTTCTTGGGCATTACCGCAAATGCTGTCGGTAATTTCCATGATGAATTCTTATAATAGAAGGTTACGCTCGACATTTCATACTGATCTTTGTAGACCATGGAAGAAGAACTTCCGCCGTCGAGATTGGCAGCGTTGACTGCGCCGTATTCCTGCATGATTCCGATTAGATCGGAAGCGGTTGCACCAAGATGTCCGCTTGCACCACGTCCGTCGGTTACAAGGAAAAGAACCGCACCGTCGGCACGCTGGCCGATGGCCGTACGGGGATTTGCGCCGGAGCCCGTTCCGTTTAGCACGCGGGCTTCGCCGTTTGAAATAAGCGAAACAAAATGGTTATTTGAATCGGAGGATTCTTCCTGGAAGCAGTGTGCGTCGCGGATGCCCTCCGTTTTAACGTAATTTTCAAAGTCTGCACTCGACATTCCGGTTAAGTCTTTTATGATCAGAATGTTGTCATTGTTAAAGCCGATCATGTAAAGGCCTGTCAGACCTGAAGGCTGATTGTAGGTGATTTGGCCGTTTTCGACTACTACGCCGAGAGGCTTGCCGCCCTTGTTGCCGACGGAAACATAGATACCTGCGTTTACGCCGCCGATGGCACCTCTGTCGGAAATAATTTCGTCGAGGTTTTTACCGTATTCGCCCCAGCTTCCGTTCTCGCTTGTTGTAGCCATTACAACCTGGGACGGATCTTTTATGATCATCATCTTGGCAAAGAAAGTACGACCGGAAATCTCTTCGATGCGGATTCCGTTCTCGTCAAATACTTCGTCTGCGTAGGGATTATCCTCACCCGATTCGGGATCATCAGTTGCTGTATTGATGGAAATAAGTGATGTGTCGACGGTTGTGTCAACCTTTTCCATTTTATTCTTGTCTACGATTTCCTGGATTTCTTCTTCGCTGCAAACCCAGTTTGCAAGGAATTTAAGCTGTCCGGTCTCAAGAATGGTTGTGATAAAAAGTGTTCTTGCGGCTTCGGACGGACCGTTGCAGCATTTCTGGAGCACGATGTAAAAGGTTCCGAATATGATTGAAACTGTTATTAGAAGTACCAGTAGACATCTGCCAATAAACTGAAAAATAATCCTAAACTTCTTATTCATGTTTTTATTAATCATTATTAAGAAGAAAATAATTCCGCATATTAAGAAAATATCCAGAATAGCAATTGTAATAAACATAAAAAATAAAAAACCTCCGATTATATGGTTTTAATCCACCCAATTATAATGTTTTTGCGTGTCTTTTATAAGACTTCGCTTTTTTTGTTCTTCTTTACGAAAACCCAGTTCTGCTGGATTCTGAAACTCAAGAAGAAAAGGAATGTATCAACGACAACTTTAATCAGTGTATCGAAGATGCTTCCGTCTTTTAAGCGGAACACAAGGGTTGAGAAAAGATACAGAAGTCCTGCGGATGCGATGTACTGGCATACGCAGAGGATGTAGTACTTCACCATTGTGGCGCCGTATGCGTCTTTTGATTTGAAAACAACTTTTCTGTTGACGGAAAAATTGACAAAAGAAGATGTGAGACGGGCAAGGCCTGTCGCAAGCGGAATACGCAGTTCGTCAGAGAACCCGAGTTTTCCGAAAAATATATTCAAAACCGTAAAAAGCGAAATATCCACGAGCGTTGAAGCCAAAGAACTTGCGATATATTTTATGATAATTCCGTAAATTCTGATGGAATCGCGAATCGGTCTGAAATGCGAAGTCTGGTTTTCTTCGAGATAAATGGTCTGGATAACGACTTCCTTAAAAGATATACCTGCGTGTTTTACCGCGAAGAACTGGTTGGTTTCGTACTCGTATCTGTCGCCGTCAACCTCTGTCATCATTTTTAAATGTTCAAAAGGAATGGCGCGAAGACCGGTCTGAGTGTCGGAAACCTTTATTCCGCAGAGAAGTCTGAAGACCATCTTGGTGCAGACATTTCCGAATTTTGATCTGGCGGGAACGTCTTTTCCGCTGAAATTACGCACGCCGAGAACAACCGAATGGGGATTTTCCTCGAGTTTTTCGATACATTTTTTAACATCCGTTGCAAGATGCTGTCCGTCGCCGTCAACCGTGATTACATTGGGTTTGTTCGGACGGTTTTCCAAGATGTATTCGAAAGCCGTTTTCATGGCGCGGCCCTTTCCTTTGTTAACTTCGTGAACAAGAAGGGTTACGCCGGGGAAAGCCTTCGCCTCTTCAAAGCGTACTTTATGTTCCTCATCGGATCCGTCGTCGACGAGGACTATATCATCAAAGCCTTCGTCAAGCAGGCTTTTGACAGTCGATATTATTTTTTCGTCCGGGTTTAAACTCGGAATTATTACTGTAGCATTCATGTTTATAGTTATTCTTTTTCTGCTTCTATTGCAGGAGTTTTTTCTTCGTTGGCAAATATTTTGTCGCAGGTATCAGGCTTTTTCTCTCTGAACTTCTTAATAAGGAAGTCTCCGAGAAGGCAGGCTAAAATTCCGAGCGCCGTACCTGTAATTGCACCTGCGATAACGTCGGTAGGATAATGAATTCCGACATAAAGTCTCGAAACGCTTATAAGGATTGCCATAACAAGCAGAGGAATCGAAAACTTTTTGGGGAACTTCTTTAAGAAAACTGTTGCAGCGGCAAAGGAAGATCCCGTATGTCCCGAAGGGAAAGATGCGTCGTGAGCATGTTTTATGATACATTCAAGTCCCGCAATTATTTCGTAAGGACGGATTCTTCCGATGACGTTCTTAAGAATTGCGTTGTTTACGATTACGGAGAAAAGAAGCGCAAGAAGTGCAAAGATTCCTGCTTTTCTGGTTTTTTTAGGAATACAAAGAATCAGCGAGAGGCCGATCCAGAAATATCCGTTGTCTCCGAGATGGGTAAAAAACTTAAAAATCACATCCAGTACAGGGTTTCTCACCACATCCTGTATCCATAAAAGAATTGTAGAATCAAACTGTAAAATCATAATACTTCCTTATTTTTCCACATAATCCAATAAATTATATCAAAATAAGGAAACGATTACAACCGACCTGAAAGGAAGACGGATAAAAAAACACAGAAAAAACACGAGATATTGTGTTTTAAAAGAAGAATAATCGCATATAATGTGGTATAATATCTTAAAAGAAAAAAGTGGGCAGGGAAAATGAGAGTAGAATATACCATTATCCGCAGTTCCAGACGCACAATGAGCATAGAAATAAAGCCCGACGGAAGAATGATTTTAAGAATTCCGAACCGTGTTTCCGATGCCGAGGCCAAAAGATTTGTCGAAAGCAAGGCAGACTGGATCAGAAAGACGCTTATCAAGATTGAGGAAAGAAACGAAGAGAATCCTCCGGGCGAGAAATTCAGCGAAACGGAACTGAAAATAATAAAGAAGAAAGCGAAAAAAGAAATACCGATTCTCGTGGATTATTATGCTCCCAAGATCGGAGTTACTTACGGTCGCATTTCCATCAGGGCACAGCGAACGCTCTGGGGAAGCTGCACGGCGGAAGGAAACTTAAACTTTAACTGCCTTCTTATACTTTTACCCGAACGCGTCATGAGATATGTGGTGGTTCACGAGCTCTGCCACAGGAAAGAAATGAACCATTCGAAACGCTTCTGGGCCGAGGTGGCAAAAGTTCTGCCGGATTACAAAGTTTTACGAAAGCAGCTTAAAGATGAAGGGACATCCCTCCTCGACAGGCTGTAAAAATTTGTCCTACAAAATATAGTATTTTTTATGAGAAAAAAACTTCTTATTATAAAGGAAGTATCAAACATCAAAAAAGTCCGAAAAATGCGGATAAAACGGGCAAAACAAGACACCTGAGGGACATATGCGGGAAAGATGATGTCGAAAACACCTAAAATCACAATATTATGTGCCCAAAGTGTGAAAAAATACGCATATTTAGGCATTTTTCCTTGACAAATGGCCTAAAAAACACTATAAATAATATAAGTGCTAACGAAGCACAAAATATTGTATATAGGAGGAGTTCATAATGAACAAAACAGAATTAGTTGCAGCTATGGCTGACAAGGCTGGTATATCTAAGAAAGATGCTGATAAGGCACTCGCTGCTTTTATCGACGTAGTTGGTACAGAGTTAACAAAGAAGGACGGAAAGGTTCAGTTAGTAGGCTTCGGTACATTCGAAGTTGCTCAGAGAGCTGCTAGAACAGGTCTTAATCCTTTAACAAAAGAAAAGATCAAAATCAAAGCTTCCAAGGCTCCTAAGTTCAAAGCTGGTAAGGCTTTAAAGGACAAAGTTAACAAGAAGAAATAATTGATTGTTATCAACTAATCAAGGGCAGCGATTTTAGCTGCCCTTTTTTATGCACACGGGATTAATTTATCATGAGATTAGACAAATATTTAAAAGTATCAAGACTTATAAAAAGAAGAACGATCGCCAATGAGGCATGTGATGCCGGAAGAGTTACAGTCAACGATAAAGTTGCAAAAGCATCGACGGACGTAAAGGTCGGAGATGTCATTTCCGTAAAATTCGGAGAAAAGACCGTAACCGCTAAGATTACCAGCATTACAGAGACCATTCATAAGGAAGATGCCAAGTTCATGTATGAACTTATGTAACCCAAACCCCTCTTTTACGGTTAACATAAGTGAACGGTGCACATTTAATAAATAACCCGAAAAATGCCCGTAAATTCTATACAAAACGAATGTTCGATTATTAAAAATTTTTCAAAAAAGGTTACATAATTTTCGAAAAACCGTTTGACATGAATTTTCAGAAATCGTAAACTATTTATGTCAACTGTGGTGGACAATCAGGTTGGCTCGGTTGATTATTTGTTTTTAGGGGACGATTTCGATGAAATGGTGGCAGGTGCCGGCTTATAGAATTCAAAAATTTAAGAAGAGTACTCTGATTACTCCGATTATTGTTCTGGTACTGGTTGTCACAATGGCCGGAGCGGTAGGCATCGGATGTGCTTCCTTAAGAAACAGGCAGAAAGCATATGATGCAGAGATTGAAAAATACCAGAATCTCATAGCATCGGAGCAGGCCAGAAGCGAAGAAATCGCAGAGTACGCACTGTATACCAAGACAACAGCCTACTACGAGGAAGTTGCAAGAGAAAAATACAGGCTGGTACATGACAACGAGATTATTTTTATCACAGATTAAAATGAGGCGGATCAGTTAAAAAACGGATTGCCTCTTTTTTATTGCAAGATTAAAATATATAAATATGAAAAAGGTTTGCGAATACATCAAACTGAATAATCTTCTTGAACAGAACGACAACATCATCCTCGGCGTTTCGGGCGGGGCTGATTCAGTTTGTCTTCTATATATAATGAACACCCTAAAAGAAGAGTACGCCTTAAACATCACGGCAGTTCATATTAATCACATGATCAGGGAAACCGCAGGCCGCGATGAGGATTTTACGAGGAATCTCTGTGAAAAGCTCGGAATAAGGTTTGTTTCCCATAAAACAGACTGTCCGGCGATTTCCGAAAGGGACGGAATTTCTTTGGAGGAAGCAGGCAGAAACGAAAGGTATCGCCTTTTTAACGAAACAGGCGAAAAGGAATTCGGAAAAGGCGAGTTTAAAATCGCGGTTGCCCACCATATGGACGATCTGGCGGAGACGCTTATCTTTAATATGGCGAGAGGCACGGGAATCAACGGACTTGCAAGCGTTAAATGTAAGAGCGGAAATATAATAAGACCGCTTCTTTGCGTAACAAGAGCCGAGATTGAGGAGTATCTTTTACGAGCAGGAGCAGAATTTGTAAACGACGAGACCAATTTTACGGACGATTACGCCCGTAACAAAATCCGCCACAAAATCATTCCGACCATGAACGAGATAACCGAAAAAGCGGTAAACCACATGGCATCCTGCGCGGGGCAGCTTGGAGAAATCGAGGACTATTTAAGATGCCGGACGGATTTAATCTGGGTAAAAGACGTAAAAGTTTTTAAACCGGAGGATAAAATTCTTATTTTAAATTCCGTTTTAAAAGAACACCCGGCTTTGGTAAAAAGAGTCATTCACCGCGCGCTGACAGAGGTTGCGGGAAGAGCCAGGGATATTTCCGCGATTCAGATTGAAGCGGTTTTAAATCTTTTTGAACTTCAGACAGGAAGAAAAAGAGACCTTATTTATAATATGGAAGCCGTTCGCGTATACGAGGGCGTGGAGATTTCAATAAAGAAAGAAGTGTCCGAAGAAGATAAAGAAGACATTCTCGGAAAGCTTCATATTGAAGTGAAGGAGCGCGACTTTTCACAAAATATTCCCACGGATTTGTACACGAAATGGTTCGATTATGATAAAATAAAATATTCCTTAAATGTGAGATTCAGGCGCGAGGGCGATTATCTGACCGTTAACGACCAAAATGCCAAAAAGCTTTTGTCGGACTATATGACGAATGAAAAGATACCGTCAGCCGAACGGGATATGATTCCTCTTCTTGCCGACAATGATCATATTTTATGGGTAGTCGGATACCGTATCAGCAATTACTATAAGGTAACGGACGAAACGAAAAAAATAGTCGTGGCTACATATCAAAGGAGACCAGCTATGAATAGTCAAGAAAAAATTTAGCGAATATTTCGTTTGATTTATGGCTCAAAAATAGCTGACCTTAACAAGACCTTCCAGCGAAGGCCTTTCGAAATCTATATAAAAGCCTTTGCTAAGCTAAGTT
>JAGCVT010000116.1 GCA_017962225.1 Lachnospiraceae bacterium | reverse complement strand
GGATGATTTCTGTGGCACCGGTAATGCCATACTGTGTTAAATCGATGTTTGCCATAAGTAAAACTCCTTTTAAAATTTATTTTATAATCTCCTTAATATTACTATTTTAGGAATATTATGCACCGCTAAATAGTATAAAAATAATTAGTTTTAAAGTCAATAGACTTTCCCATAATTGATATTTATATAACAAAAGTTTTACATATATGTATAATTGAAAGCCGTTTTTAGCCTAAATATAGTGATTTTTGCCTATATGCAAAGGCCGAATCACGGCTTCGGATTAAAGCCTGAAACAAAGATCAGCTTTTTTGGGAATTGCATGCGTTCTGATAATGATCAAGCCACATGATTTCCCTGTCGCTCATCTCCTTTCGTAAAAGAAGATTTTCGTCGAGCGGAACATAAGTTAAACATTCGAAGCAAAGGAATCTTCCGTCGTCTGTCCGGCACTTTTCCCTGACCAATAAAATGTTCTCAATTCTTATTCCGTATTTGCCTTCCTTGTAAATGCCGGGTTCATCGGAAACAAGCATTCCGGGTCTTAAAATTGCTTCTCTTCCTACAGGCTTTTGCATCCATCTGATTGCATGAGGTCCTTCATGAACAGAAAGCATGTAACCCACACCATGGCCTGTACCGCATTTATAATCGTCGCCTTCTTCCCACATCGGTTCTCTGGCTAAAATATCAAGATTAAGTCCGCTGCAGCCTTCAATGAATACTGCATTCATAAGAGCAAGCATGCCTCTGGCAACTCTTGTATAATCATGCTTCATTTCATATGTCGGAGTACCTATTGCAACCGTTCTTGTAATATCGGTCGTACCGCCAATCCACTGTCCGCCTGAATCGAAAAGATAAAGATTGTCTTTAAGTATCAAAGAGCAGTCATTCTCTTTAGACTCATAATGCATCATAGCTGCATTGGGTCCCGAAGCTGAAATTGTATCAAAAGACAAATCCCTGCAGTCTGAATTGTAAAGTCTCATTGAATCCAGACGTTTCATAAGGTCAAACTCAGTCATACCTGTAACATCGTTTTCCTTAACCCATTTCTGGAATTCGCAGACAACCTTATTGTCTTTTATATATGCTTCTCTTAAGTTATTTATTTCAGTTTCGTTCTTCATAGCCTGAAGGCGTGAAACATTGCAGTCCGAATTAATCAGCTGATAATTCTTATTCTCTAAAATGCGGGCAAATTTGGCCGGCATTTTATCAAACGCAAAACATGCTCTTCTCGAACCGGGAAGGTTTGAAAGAAATTTCTCGAAATGCTCATACAAAAAACAGTTAATCCTCTGTTTTTTGAAAAGATCTATGGTTTCATCAAAGTTTTGGCTTAAATGAATTCTTGAATCGTTTAAGATTTCTTCTCTTCTGTATTTTCCTTCATCGTCAAAGATAAAAACACAGGCTTCACGAGGCGTAACCATCACAAAACTGAACGCCATGGGATTATACTTAATGGCATTACCGCGGATGTTTAAAAGCCACATATTATTGTCCAAAGAAGCGCTGAAATAATAGAAAATCTCGTTATCAATTAAGTATTTTCTTATTTTTTCAATTTTCTTTTCCGTACTCTCGCCCGTAAGTTCTTCGGATAAAAACTCTATCGTATCATCTATCTTAGGCTTTGGATATTCTTCGCCCTTTAGTCTGCAATATGCATTAAGAAATACGGAATTGTCATTATCAAGAGCATTAAAACCGTAATCAAGGATTTCTTTATAGGAAAATATCTCTGAAGGGCAGGCTACGGTCAGTCCTTCTTTTATGAAGTTATTTACAAATTCTTTTATGCTGGGATATCCCGGAGTCGAAAGTTTCATAAGTTCGATTCCGCTTCCCTCAAGTTCTTTTTCAGCCTGAATAAAATATCTTCCGTCTGTAAAAAGATATGCTTTTTCAAGACCGACGGCCAGGGTTCCGTTTGAACCGGTAAAACCCGAAATTATGCTCCTGAATTTGTAATAATCATTCACATATTCGCTCATATGCGGGTCTGAATCTTTGGTTAAATACCAGTCATATCCCGCATTCTTCATTTCTTCCCTGATACAGTCAATTAATCTCATATTTTTCTCTCTTATGTAAACTTTTTGTTAACTTTAATGAATACTTTTGAATTATATTTTTATATATGCTATAGTAATTATACCGCGTTTTCAAGTTATGTTTACCAAAACGTGCTACTGGTTAAAAAGGAGGATTGCCTAAATGTCAAGTAAACACAGTGAAATTACACCCGAAATTATAAATCTTGCAGACAAGTCTTTCGAAAAAAGCATAATTGATAATGAATTATTCGTACAGTATGATGTTAAGCGCGGTTTAAGAGATTTAAACGGCCGCGGTGTCCTTACGGGACTTACTCATATATCAGATGTACGTGCAAATAAAATAGTTGACGGCGAGCAGATTCCTTTGCCCGGAGAACTCTTTTACAGAGGATACAACGTAAAAGATCTCGTAAAAGGTTTCACGGAAGAAGAAAGATTCGGATTTGAAGAAATCACTTATCTTCTTCTCTTCGGTGAACTGCCTACCAACAGTCAGCTCGATTCTTTTAAGGAAATCCTTGCGGATTACCGTTCTCTTCCTACGGGCTTTGTTCGTGATATTATTATGAAAGCGCCTTCTAAGGACATGATGAACACTCTTGCAAGAAGCGTTCTGACATTATATTCATACGATGATCGCGCTGACGATACTTCTTTACCCAACGTGTTAAGACAGTGTCTTCAGTTAATTGCGCTTTTCCCTGAATTCGCTATTTACGGATATCAGGCTTACAGCCACTATCATGACGGCAATTCGCTCTTTATTCACAGACCGAATCCGAAGCTTTCAACAGCTGAAAATATACTATCACTATTAAGAGCCGACAGCAAGTATACACCGCTCGAAGCAAAGCTTTTAGACCTTGCTCTGGTACTTCATATGGAGCACGGCGGCGGTAACAATTCTACATTTACGACTCATGTTGTTACTTCTACTCTGACAGATACATACTCAGCTATCGCAGCAGCTATCGGATCACTTAAAGGACCTCGTCACGGCGGTGCAAACATCAAGGTTGTTCAGATGTTTGAAGAAATGAAAAAAGAAGTTGCCGACTGGGACGATGATGAACAGATAAGCGAATACTTAAGAAAGATTCTTCATAAAGAAGCATTTGACCATCAGGGTCTTATCTACGGTGTGGGACATGCGATTTATTCAACCAGCGACCCGAGAGCTCAGGTATTTAAGAGCTATGTTGAAATGCTTTCCAAAGAAAAAGGTATCGAAAAAGAATTCGGACTTTATTCCAAGGTTGAAGAGCTTGCTCCTAAAATCATCGCTTCTGAAAGAAAGATGTACAAAGGTGTCTGCATCAACGTCGACTTCTATTCCGGATTTGTTTATGACATGCTTGGTCTACCTTCGGAACTTTTCACTCCTATGTTTGCAATTGCAAGAATCGTAGGCTGGTCCGCACACAGACTTGAAGAGCTTTCAAATAACGGAAAGATTATAAGACCTGCATACAAGCCCATCATGGAAGATCAGAAATATATTCCGATGTATAAAAGATAAAGAAAAACGACTCATTACTGAGTCGTTTTTTTATTTTACTTAGGTACTATATTCTTTAAATCATATGTAAGAGTCATATATTTATCTTCGGATAACTCTTGCCATGTAAGTATGATTCTCTGAGCAATTCCTCTTGAATCTTCCTCATTTGCATTCATAAGAAGCGTTACATACTGGAAGGATGAATACTGTGTAGTAACATCTCCCATTCTGAGAGAAACAACTATCGCTCTTTCAACCTGCTGCATAGCTTCTTCAAGCTGTTCGGTAGAGAGTTTCTCGGGACCTGAATGTGTAAGCGTAAAGAGAATCATCCATACGGTCTGATTGGATCTTGCAATCGTTCTCTGAACGAAATGAACGATATTCTTAAATCCTTCGTATTCAACTCTTAACGCGCCATTCTCGTAACTCTTCTCTTTCATAAATCCTTCAAGTCTGGAAAGATCCTGTTCGCTGTTGAAGTTCTCAATGGTATTGTTAAGATACTCTTCTCTCTGCTTGTAATAGTGATAAGAATCTTTACCGTTTTGTTTTACATAGTAAAGAGCCTTGTCCGCTCTGTGATAAATAGTGTTAAAGTCGATACCGTCATCGGGGGAAACAGAAATACCGATTGAAATCGAAGGATTGTAGGAAAGCTCCGAAGGATCCTTCATATCGTTGTGTACTGCCTTCATAAGAATGTCGCAGTATGAATTGATTTCATCGTCTGTATAATCGCCTTTTAAGAATACGGCAAATTCATCTCCGCCTATTCTTCCGGCCATGTCTCTCGGACCGACATTGCTCTTTAAAATCTTGGCGAAATTGCAAAGCACATTGTCTCCGAATACATGTCCGTAAGTATCATTAACAAATTTGAAGTTATCTATATCGCAAAGAAGGAAAACACCTTTATTCTTTGTAATAAAATACTTCTCAATATCGTCTTCCATGAACTTTCTGTTCCAGAGTCCTGTAAGAGGATCTTTCTTGGCGGAATTGGAAAGGTTTCTTCTTAAATCTTCAATCTGAAGAATTTTTTCAATTCTGGAAAGCATAATTTCAGGCTCGAAGGGTTTTAAGATGAAATCCATGGCACCCATTTTAAGACCTTTAATCTCGCTTTCTCTCTGATCGTCAACAGTCAGAAAAACTACAGGAATATTCGCTGTATCGGAATTGGCTTTAATATGTTCAAGTGTTTCATATCCGTCCATTCCGGGCATTCTTACATCAAGAAGAATCAGATCAGGCTTAGCTTTCTTTAAGAAGTCAAGCGCCTGCTGACCGGATTTGGCCATGGAAAGCTGATAATGATCTTTTAACACATCTGCAGCCACTTTTAAGTTTGTAGTTACGTCATCGACGATAAGAATATGTTTCTTACGGTCCATATATCCCTCATTCGTTAGTAGATTTTATAGTAAAACAATTCAAATAATATATCGGTTGAATACGCTAATTATAATACCAGGAAATTCTCAACTTCCTTCTTCATATCTTCTTTATCGCATACCGTATTATGAAGAACGGGTGCGTTTCTGATATCGTTTACAGCCTTGGGAATTTCGATGCCCGAAAGCTCGTTTAATTTATCAACCAGAACGAAATCATCTTCGTCATGCTTAATACCGTCAATCGAGGAAAGTACGGCTCTTGTGAACTTATAAGGTGATGCCGTTGATACGATAACAGAAGTTGTGTTATCCTTTGTTGTATTCTCGTAATTTTCATAAACGGCACTTGCAACCGCTGTATGAGTATCAAGAACATAACCCGTTTTATCAAATACGTTCTTAATGCGCTTTGAGACCATATCTTCGGAAGCAAAACCGCCGATAAAACTCTCGTCTATGAATTTCTTCATATCTTCAGTTACTGTGTATGCGCCTTTTTCTTTTAAATCACTCATAAAAGATTTATTCTTTTCGCAATCACATCCGCAGGATAAGTAAATAAGTCTTTCAAAGTTTGAAGAAATAAGTATATCCATTGAAGGTGATGTTGTAAGAATGAAATCTCTGTTTCTGTCATAAACTGCTGATTCAAAGAAATCATATAAAACCTTATTTTCGTTTGAAGCACAGATAAGTTTATTTACAGGAATACCGATTCTCTTTGCAAAATAACCTGCTAAAATATTTCCGAAGTTACCTGTGGGAACTACGAAATTAATCAAATCGCCTTCTTCAATCTTTCCGTTCTTTAAAAGATTTGCATATGCATAAACATAATATGCAACCTGAGGAATCAGACGTCCGATATTAATAGAATTGGCAGATGAAAATCTGTAGCCTGATTTATTAATCTTTTCGTTGAATTCTTTATCTGCAAAAATGTTTTTAACACCTGTCTGTGCATCGTCAAAGTTGCCTGTAATACCTACAACTTTAACGTTGTCGCCAACCTGTGTAACCATCTGCTTTTCCTGAATGGCTGATACTCCGCCCTTGGGATAAAATACAACGATTTTTACACCTTCAACACCCGCAAAACCTGCAAGTGCAGCTTTTCCTGTATCACCGCTGGTAGCTGTAAGAATAACGATTTTTTCATTAATGTTATTCTTCTTTGCAGATACTTTCATAAGATAAGGCAGAATTGAAAGCGCCATATCTTTAAAAGCAATTGTTGAACCGTGGAATAATTCAAGATAATAAGCTCCGTCCACATAAGACATCGGAACTATTTCTTCTGTATCAAATTTTGAATCGTACGCATTTTCAATACAGTAACGAAGTTCTTCTTCCGTAAAGTCCGAAAAGAAAAGTTTCATTACTTCATAAGCTACGCCTTTATAATCAAGCTTTGAAAGTTCTTCAAGGCTTATTTCCAGTGAAGGAAACTGATCCGGCATAAATAAACCGCCGTCTTCAGCGATACCTTTTATAATTGCATAAGAAGCACTTACGAGTTTAGAATCATCTCTGGTGCTTTTGTAACGTATATCCATTTTGTCTCCAATCTCAATAATAAAGTCAATATATTATACCATTAAACCTATACCAGAGCAAATAGTATGTTAAAAAAATATCATAAAAGAGACCTCTTTCGAGGTCTCTTTATTTTCAGTTTACAGTAAGATTACTCTTCTGTTTCAACTTCTTTGAAGTTGTCTTCTTTAACTGCAGTATCGTCAGCCTTTGCCTTTGCATTTGCATTGGTTGCTGCGGAGTATGCTACTCCACCGAGTGCTCCGGAAAGAAGTGTCTTGATATCGATTCCAAGACCCTGTGTAAGTCCCTCAGAAATCTGGGTTGTCGAATTAACGATATCCGATACCATCTTAGCAGAATTGCCTTCGCCGTACATGGTGATCTTGTCTACGCTTGCGAGAGGTTTTGCAACGTTCTCTGCGATCTGAGGAAGTACTGAGAAGTACATTTCAAGGATTGAAGCCTCTTTCATCTTTGCCTGAGCAAGAGCTTTCTTTTCAATACCTTCAGCTTCAGCGATTGCTTTAGCTCTGATTGCTTCAGCTTCTGCGATACCTTTTACTCTGATAGCTTCAGCTTCCTGCTCTGCCGCATACTTAGCTGCATCAGCCTGTGCACGCATAGCTTCTGCTTCCTGCTGTTTTCTGTAGAGTTCAACGTCAGCCATCTGCTGTGCTTCGTATTTGTCAGCATCAGCTTTCTTTCTGATTGTTGCAGCAAGTTCCTGTTCCTTAACGGAAGCTTCTTTCTGCTTAAGTTCAATCTCTCTTTCCTGTTTTGCAATGTCTGCGTTAGCGGAAGCAACTTCGATTGATTTACGCTGTTCCTCTTCCTGAATACGATATGCTGCATCGGCTTCAGCCTTCTTGATGTCGGCTTCTCTCTTGAGTTCTGCCTGCTTGATAGCAAGCTGATTATTTCTCTCAGCAATATCTGTTTCAGCATTAACGTTAGCTTCGTTAGCAAGCTGTTTTGCTTTAGCCTGTTCGATTGCAACGTCCTTTTCAGCCTGAGCACGAGCAATAGAAGCGCTCTTCTGAATCTGTGACATGTTGTCCTGACCGAGGGCATTGATGAGGTCGTTCTTATCTTCGATTCTCTGGATGTTACATGAAATGATCTCGATACCGAGGTTGTTCATGTCGATCTGAGCTTTGGTCTGAACTTCATCACCGAATTTCTTACGGTCATTACAGAGTTCCTTAAGTGAAACTGTACCGATAATCTCACGCATGTTACCCTGAAGGGAATCAGTCAGCGCTTCGGCTATCTGCTTTTCGTTCATGTTAAGGAAGTTCTTCATCGCAAGCTTGATGCCTTTGTCGTCCGTCATGATACGAACTTTTGCGATTGCGTCGATATCTACACCGATGAAATCGAGTGTCGGGATATAACCGTTTGTCTTGATATCGATGGACATCTGCTTTACGAGCAGCATATCCTTTCTTTCAAGGAAAGGTAACTTGATACCTGCTCTACCGATTAAAACCTTAGGCTCTTTTTTGAAACCTGAAATGATGTATGCTGTATCAGGGGGAGCCTTAACATAGCCTGAGGCAATTATTACTGCAATCAAAGCTATCAAGATTAACAAAACTACCGCTATTACGCAAATTAATGTTCCTAATGTCTGGGGCATTTTGAATTCCTCCTTTTTAATATTTTCAAATGCTTTGACTTT
>JAGCVT010000115.1 GCA_017962225.1 Lachnospiraceae bacterium | reverse complement strand
GAATTCCTGATCAGCGATTTCAAGGTTGAAATCCTTTACAGCTTCAAATCCGTTAGGATAAACTTTGCAGATATTCTTTAAGGATAATCCTGCCATTTAAATTTTCCTCCTACATTATAATCTGTATTGTTATTTTTGGGTTTCACCCGTATGTAGTTATTTTATAGGCAAAGGCCTTAAAATACCATACCATATTTACACAAACTTTTCGGTAATCCTTGTAAGATTTGTCATTCAAAATCTTTTTGCGGGGTTAATTTGTATGTTTTTTAACTCCATATTTGTGCAAGCTTTACACCGGGACAAAAAATGCCTTTATTTTTTGAAATTCAGCCTCATCGGAGTGATTCTCATCCCCGAATCCACATACTCCGGACACATATCTTTAAAGCCTACCGCATGGTAAAAATTTACGCCGTAGGGAGAGGCATTTACGGTGGCAAAAGTCTCGCCGTTTGACCTCATAAAATCAGCAGCGGTATTGATTAAATCACTGCCTATTCCCATCCTCTGATGTTTGTCGTCGACAAAGAGAAGCGAAATGTGTCTTTTAGCCCTGACTGAAATCATGCCTACTATCTCGCCGTCAAGTTCGGCCACCCAGAGTTTGTATTCACCTATTAAAAACATTTTGTATATTCCGTTGTCGGATATAAAGTTTGAAAACTCTTTTACACCCATGTCGGAATAATCGGGCGCAACAAATTTCTTGAAGCTCCGCCATGCAAGTGCCATGGCGTCTTCCCACTCGTCCTTCGTCGCAGCTCTCACAACATATCGACCGTCCACTTTAACCGCCTCAATTACCGGATTGCAAATAATCTTTTATGGATTTAAAAAGTGTTGCAAAAAAGTTCTTTAAACCTGCCCAGAAAGTCATCTTGACTTCGTCGGTAATGATTCCGTCCAGAGCCTTCTTTGCCTCTGAAAGCACGGTGTCTCCGTATTTGTTGTACAGATCTCCCGCCTGCTCCAGCAATTTCTTGGGATCGATGTCAAGATTGGAAATCATTTTCATGACATCGATAAGGCTTTTAATCTGGTCTTCCGTTAATGTGATTCCGAATTTTTCCTGAGCCTTTGCAATGATGTCTTCAATATCGTCGGCATCCGTAAGACCCTGGGATATTACTTCGGCTTTAACGTAATCTATAAGATCCTGAACTTTTTCCTTATCAACTTCATCCAGTCCGTCGGTCAGTTCGCCTGTTGTAATCATCTCGGCAAGCGCTGCCTCTTTGGCTTCTTCGGGCAGCTTTTCACCGCTCATCTCCTCGTATGCCATCCAGGCTCCGACCAATGCGGCGGTACCGGAAATAGGGTAAGGTCCCACAACAAGCACGTCAGCATCTTCCACGCCTGCTGTAAGAAGCGCGTTCTGATACATGCTGATCGTGCAGTAATTGATGTTTTTCGTTGTTACTCTGATTCCGTACCCTTCTTCATTCTTTTTAACCATTACGCTTGAGAGCGAGTGGCTTCCGATAACCGAAGGATCGATATACGAATCGAGCATCTCGTGTTCCATATCGTTGGTGATATAAACCACGGTATAATTTTCAAGGTCGTCTTTGGAAATTCCCATTTCCGATAAAACGTATTCAAGCTGTTCGTCGTTTAAATCTTTGCCGAGTGCAAGGAAAGGAATTCCCTTTGCGGATACCGTAATTGGAAAGATCAAAAGACATAAAGCCATCAGTGTTGCCAGTATTCTTTTCTTCATTATTCCTCCTAACAGATTTCAGCTCCCGAAGGCATTTCTTTTTCAGGAGATACAAGTGCAAGATTGCCGTTTTCGTCTTCTGCGCAGAGTAACATTCCTTCGGAAACCACGCCTGCTAGTGTAGCGGGCTTTAAGTTAAGAAGTACCATTACCTTTTTGCCGACCATTTCTTCGGGCTTGTAGTACTGCTTGATGCCCGAAACAATCTGTCTTGTCATATTGCCTATTTTAACCTGTGAGCAGAGAAGTTTCTTTGACTTGGGAACTTCCTCGCATTTTACGATTTCACCTACAACAAACTGCATTTTAGCAAAATCGTCATATGTGATTTCGTCTTTAAGCTTAACTTCGATGGCGCTTTCTTCTTTTTCTTCTTCTTCGGTTACGCCGGCTTCAGCCTTCTGGATGGCTGCGATTCTTGCTGCCTCTGCATATACGTCGTTGATATCGAGACGTGCAAAAAGAATTTCAGGCTTCTCTGTAACCTTTGTGCCGTTTTCGTAAAGGCCGAATTCGCCGAGTTTTTCGTAGTCTCTGATAACGGTATTAAGCTGTGCGACAATCTTTTCCGCGGTTTCGGGAAGGAAAGGCCATAAAAGAGACGCACCGATTGTAATGCTCTCCGTTAAGTTGTAGAGAACTGTTGCAAGTCTGTCTTTTTTAGCTTCGTCTTTTGCGAGAACCCAGGGTTCTGTTTCGTCGATATATTTGTTGCATCTCTTAAAGAGTGTGAAGATTTCCGTAATGGCGTCTGCTGCCCTTAAGTCTTCCATCTTAGCGCATACTTTAGCGTAAGCATCGGTTGCAACTTTCTTAAGGTCTGCATCAACTTCTTCGGCTGCACCCTTGTCTTCAACGATTCCCGCAAAGTATTTGTTGCTCATGGAGATTGTTCTGTTAACAAGGTTGCCTAAAATGTTTGCAAGATCTGCGTTAACTCTCTCTGTCATTAAGTCCCAGGTGATGGAACCGTCGTTTTCGTAAGGCATTTCGTGAACCATGAAGTATCTGACCGCGTCAACTCCGAAGAATGCTGCAAGGTCATCCGCATAAATTACATTGCCTCTTGATTTACTCATCTTTCCATCTCCTGCAAGAAGCCAGGGATGTCCGAACACCTGCTTGGGCAGAGGCTCGCCGAGTGCCATTAAGAAGATGGGCCAGTAAATTGTATGGAATCTTACGATATCCTTTCCGATTAAGTGAAGGTCAGCGGGCCAGTATTTCTTATACTGCTCACTGCTGTTACCGTCAGCGTCATATCCTATTCCCGTGATATAGTTTGAAAGCGCATCGAGCCATACGTATACAACGTGCTTGTCGTCAAAATCAACGGGGATGCCCCATTTGAATGATGTTCTCGAAACGCAGAGGTCCTGAAGTCCGGGAAGAAGGAAGTTGTTCATCATTTCGTTCTTTCTGGATACGGGCTGAATAAACTCGGGATGAGTGTTGATGTGCTCAATGAGTCTGTCTGCGTATTTGCTCATCTTGAAGAAATAAGCTTCTTCCTTTGCTGCTTTTACTTCTCGGCCGCAGTCGGGACATTTGCCGTCAACAAGCTGAGCCTGTGTCCAGAAGGATTCACAGGGAGTACAGTACAAACCTTCGTATGAGCCCTTGTAAATATCGCCCTGCTCATAAAATTTCTTGAACATTTTCTGGACCTGTTTTTCATGATAGTCATCGGTTGTTCTGATGAAGTGGTCATAGGAAATGTTAAGACATTTACAGATGTCTTTGATTTCGCCTGCAACACCGTCTACAAAAGCTTTGGGTGTAACGCCTGCTTCTTCAGCCTTTAACTCAATCTTCTGACCGTGTTCGTCGGTACCTGTCTGGAAGAAAACATCATACCCCTGTTTTCTTTTAAATCTGGCGATACAGTCTGCGAGTACGATCTCGTAACTGTTGCCTATATGCGGCTTGCCGGATGTATATGCAATTGCCGTTGTGATGTAGTATTTGTTGTCTGTCATTTTTTCTCTCCTATTTGTTTAGGTCTGTCCCCGTGGTTCTTTTCGAACCGGAAGAACCGTCCCTATGGTTCGTTTTTGAAATAATCTGATATTGTGTCGTGGCCGGCTGCGATGCTTCCCTGAATCATCTGCTCGCTGCCGCCGCCTCTGGCATTTAAGGCATCGCGCATTTTTGCTGCCAGATCTTTAAGTGAAATTTCGGTAAGTTTTTCGTTCTTTCCGGCAACGAATCTGTAGCCGTCATCTGTTTTGTCAAACATTACAATGATGACTTTCTCGGCTTCATTGATGTTGTCGTTTATTAGAGCCCTTGCCTGAATTTCGTCTATCGAATCCGCGAAATAAACTATGTATGTCGACTCCTGCATTCGAATGGTGTTTTTAAGCTCTTTTTCGAGCATCACGGTTATCTGTCTTTTAAGAGATACTTTGTCTTCGTGTGCTTCGGTAAGCTTTACATTCATTCTCTCTGCGGCTTCGGCGCATCTGCCTCTTTCGCAGGATAAAACTTTCATCGTGCTCTTTTCGTCGTCGTGTAAAGCAATATAATCTTTTACGGCGTCGATTCCGGCTTTAAGCGTAAGTCTCATGCCGCCTCTGTGAGGCATAAAATCTACAATTTTTACGAGCTGTATCTGTGCGCTTGAGTCAAGGCACGGAGCGCAGCAGGCGCAGACATCGTAACCGTCTATTATTACAAGTCTTAAGTTTTCGCTTATGTCGAGTTTGCTTCGGTAGCTGATCTTTTCAGCTTCTTCGGCGCTTGGCAGTATCGCGTAAATCGGCACGTTTTCGGAAATGGCCACATTGGCTTTCATTTCTATTTCTTTTATGGCCTCTGCCGAAACCGGTCCGTCGACATCCATTATTGCTTCGATGCTTACAATGCTGCCGTCATCATTTCTTATTTCCGAAAGATGAAAACCGACATTGTCGTAACCGAATCTCGCATGAATCAGACCGCAGATTAAGTGCTCCGCATTGTGATTCTGCATGCGTCTCATGCGAAGATTCATATCTATCTTCTGCAGTACTTTCGTACCGGCGTTAATTTCTTTTTCAAGGAAGTGAACTATTTCGCCGTCGATTTCCTGAACGTCGATTACTTTTACGTCGTCAAAAAATCCCTCGTCGCATTTCTGCCCGCCGCCTTCGGGAGCAAAAATCGTCGAGTCGGTAATCACTTCAAAACAGTCTTCGAAACCTTCTTTATTCGATTTTTTACAGTCTGTAACGGTAGCTTCGTTCGAGTCTTTGAAAGCATCCGTATCAAAAATCTTTAAAGTCTTCATATTTTACGAAATACGGACCGGACTGATTTTAGCCCGGTCCGATTTAGTCTTAAATAAATACTAAACGAGAATTATCTTCCTGTAGGAATGAAAGGTCTGATAGCCTCAGCAAGCTGAGATACAGGCATTGTCTGTAACCAAACTTTTCCGGGTCCTGTGAGCTTGGTATTGAAGAAGCCTTCACCACCAACGAGCTTATTGCCTAAGCCGCCCTTAACGGACTCGATATCCATATTAACTGATCCTTCCATAGCTGCAAGAGAACCGGTATCAACTAACATAACCTGTCCGGGTGCAAGATCATATTCAATCATGGAACCGTCGATTTCAAGGAACAAATCTCCGTTACCTGAGAACTTCTGCATGATAAATCCTTCGCCGCCAAGAAGGCCTGCGCCGAATTTCTTCTGGAATGATGTTTCCATTTCGATTGATGTTGAAGATGCAAGGAATGACTTCTTCTGAGCCACGATTGTCTTGCCGCCTTCAAGCTTAACTGCAAGGATCTTTCCGGGAACACCGCTTGTGAATGCAATCATTCCTTCTCCGTTAGCTGCAGTGTAAATGTTTTCGAAAAGAGCTTCGCCGGTAAGAGCTTTACCAAACATCTTTCCTAAACCGCCTGACTGTGTCTTCATGTCCATGTTGGGTGTCATCCATGCCATAGCACCTTTCTGACACTTAACATCTTCACCCGCATCAAGGTTGCAAATTACAACGGGAAACGGATCGCCTTTGATTTCGTACTTCATAAAATTACCCCTCCTATTTGTGGTATAGTGATTTAGTTTCGTATACAGGTTCGCATGTTAAATTTACCCCTAGCTTCCTGAATACATTTTTATCCACGTGTGAAAGAATCACACTTGAATGCACCTCTGAACCCCTTAAATTATGAATCTGTTCGATTGCTGCTCTTGCGTCCGGATCTTCTGCCGCGCATATTGAAAGAGCGATTAAAACTTCATCCGTGTGAAGTCTGGGGTTTCTGTTTCCTAAATGGTTTACCTTAAGATCCTGGATAGGACCTAAAGTAGTAGCTTTTATGAGCTCTTTTGAATCATCGATTCCGGCAAGCGCTTTCAATGCATTAAGAAGCATTGCGCTTGAAGGTCCGAGCAGTTCGCTCGTCTTGCCTGTGATGATTCTGCCATCAGGAAGTTCAATAGCCGCTGCAGGTTCGCCTGTTGCCTCAGCCTTAACCTTGGCTGCGGATACGACCTTTCTGTCATCTACAGAAATGCCTGCCTGCTTCATAAGCAGCTCTATCTTTAAGCACTCTTCATCGTCTGCTATACCCTGTCTTCGCTGACAAAGAGCACTGTAATATCTTCTGATAATTTCCTGTTTGGAAGCCTCGCTTACAACATCATCATCGATGATACCGAAGCCTGCCATGTTAACGCCCATGTCGGTCGGTGATTTGTAAGGTGATTCACCGATGATTTTATCAAACATTGCGTTAAGTACGGGGAATACTTCCACGTCTCTGTTGTAGTTAACTGTCGTAATGCCGTATGCTTCAAGATGGAACGGGTCAATCATGTTTACATCCTGAAGGTCTGCCGTTGCGGCTTCGTATGCAAGGTTTACGGGATGTTTAAGAGGGAGATTCCAGATAGGGAAAGTCTCGTACTTCGCATAACCTGCTTTGATGCCTCTCTTGTATTCATGATAAAGCTGGGAAAGACATGTTGCCATCTTGCCCGATCCGGGTCCCGGCGCCGTGATTACGACGAGTGAACGTGTGGTTTCGATATAATCATTCTTTCCAAATCCGTCATCGCTTACGATAAAAGGAATATTGGAAGGATAACCTGCGATAGGATAATGTCTGTAGACCTTAAGACCGAGCGATTCGAGCTTTTTCTGATAAGCCACTGCGCTGGGCTGTGATGCAAAATGTGTAAGGCATACACTGCCGACATAAAGTCCGTATCCTCTGAATGCATCAATAAGTCTTAAAACATCCACATCGTATGTAATGCCG
>JAGCVT010000114.1 GCA_017962225.1 Lachnospiraceae bacterium | reverse complement strand
TTTTTTGTATTGACTTAATATTTTTATAAAAGTAAAATATTGAACGTGAATTTATTTACCCAAAGGGTATTTATTTAAATTTTATTATAAAATTTGGAGGCTATATCATGGCAAGAGTTTACAATTTCTCTGCAGGTCCCGCTGTTTTACCTGAAGAAGTTTTAAAAGAAGCAGCAGAAGAAATGATGGATTATCAGGGCTCAGGACAGTCCGTAATGGAAATGTCCCATCGTTCAAAAGTTTATGACAAAATCATTAAAGATGCAGAAGCAGATTTAAGAGAACTTATGAACATTCCCGACAATTACAAAGTTTTATTCCTTCAGGGCGGCGCTTCACAGTTCTTTGCAGAAGTTCCCATGAACATGATGAAGAATAAAAAAGCCGGATATATCCTTACCGGTCAGTGGGCTAAGAAGGCATTTGCAGAAGCTAAGATTTACGGCGAAGCTGTTGAACTTGCTTCAAGTGCAGATAAGACTTTCTCTTACATCCCTGACTGTTCAGATCTTCCTATTACGGATGATATGGATTATGTATATATTTGTGAGAACAATACCATTTACGGTACTAAGTTTAAAACTCTTCCCAACACAAAGGGCAAAGACCTCGTTGCAGACGTATCTTCTTGCTTCCTTTCAGAGCCGGTAGATGTTTCTAAGTATGCTGTAATTTACGGCGGTGTTCAGAAGAATGTAGGTCCTGCAGGTTGCGTTATCGCAATTATCAGAGAAGACCTCATTACAGACGAGTGCTTACCCGGAACACCTACTATGCTTAAGTGGAAAACTCAGGCCGACAATGATTCTTTATACAACACACCTCCCTGCTACACAATTTACATCTGTGGTAAGGTATTCAAATGGTTAAAGAAGATGGGCGGACTTGAGGCTATGAAGGAACTCAACGAAAAGAAGGCTAAAATCCTTTATGATTTCCTTGACGAGTCCAAGCTTTTCGTAGGTACAGTTGTTAAGGAAGACAGATCTTTAATGAACGTTCCTTTCGTATGCAACATTGAAGATGCCGAGAAGAAGGCTGAAATCGAAGCTAAGTTCATAAAAGAAGCAACAGAAGCAGGCTTTGTTAACCTTAAAGGCCACAGATCGGTTGGCGGTATGAGAGCATCTATCTACAATGCTATGCCTATTGAAGGTGTTGAGAAATTAGTTGAATTTATGAAGAAATTCGAGAAGGAGAATGCATAATGTTTAAATATAACTGCCTTAACCCTATCGCTCAGGTAGGTCTTGATAATTTTGATGCTAATTATGTAGCAACAGATGATTTTGCTGATGCAGACGGCGTTTTAGTAAGAAGTGCCGTAATGCATGACATGGAGCTTTCGGACAAGCTTCTTTGCGTAGCAAGAGCAGGTGCAGGTGTTAACAATATCCCTCTTGATAAGTGCGCAGAAAAAGGTATCGTTGTATTCAATACACCCGGTGCAAACGCTAACGGTGTAAAGGAACTCGTTATCGCAGGTATGCTTCTTGCAAGCCGTGATATCGTAGGCGGTATCGAATGGGTTAAAGAAAATAAAGCTGACGAGAATATTGCCAAGACTGCAGAGAAGGCTAAAAAGGCTTTCGCAGGTACAGAAATCGAAGGCAAGAAGCTCGGCGTTATCGGTCTTGGCGCTATCGGTGTTAAAGTTGCAAACGCAGCCAAGAGCCTCCATATGGAAGTTTACGGATACGATCCTTATCTTTCCATCAACGCAGCCTGGAGCTTAAGCAGAGACATCAAGCATGTTAACAGCCTTGATGAAATTTATGAGAACTGTGATTTTATCACTATTCATGTTCCCGCTATGGATTCTACAAAGAATTATATTAATGCAGAAGCATTTGCAAAGATGAAAGACGGCGTTATCCTTCTTAACTTTGCACGTGACATCCTTGTTGATGAAGATGCTTTACTTGAAGCAATCAAATCCGGAAAGGTTCGTAAGTACGTTTCCGATTTCGCTAATCCCAAGACAGCAGGTCAGGACGGATGCATCGTAATTCCTCACCTTGGAGCATCCACAGAAGAGTCTGAAGACAACTGTGCAAAGATGGCTGTTAAGGAAATGAAGGATTACCTTGAAAACGGTAACATCATTAACTCTGTTAACTATCCTGCATGTGATATGGGTATCTGCACACAGGCAGCCAGAGTTGCAATTTTCCATAAGAACATTGCCAACATGATTACAAAGTTTACCGGTCTTTTCGGTGAGCTTAACATCAATATCACAGATATGACCAACAAGTCCAAAGGTGATTACGCTTACACAATGATTGATTCCGAAAGCTCGGATCTTGACGATATTATCAAGAAACTCGAAGCTATGGACGGCGTATTCAGAGTAAGAAGAGTAAAGTAATTTAAAATTACGGGCGACAAAGCTTTATTTCTTGTCGCCCTTTTTTAGCTAAAGAATTAAGGGGTTGGAAATGCAGGATAAGAATATATCGCAGGTAGTTATCTCGAGACTTCCGAGATATTTCAGATACCTTGGCGATTTAAAAGATGAGGGAATGGAAAGAATTTCCTCCGGCGAACTTTCTAAAAGAATGAATGTGACCGCGTCACAGATAAGACAGGATTTCAATCATTTCGGAGGTTTCGGTCAGCAGGGCTACGGTTATAACGTCAATTATCTTTATGAAGAAATAGGCAAGATATTAGGACTTGATAAAAGACACAATCTTATTATCATCGGCGCCGGCAACTTAGGCCAGGCGCTTGCCAATTATATGAATTTTGAAAAAAGAGGTTTTTTCGTAAAAGGCATATTTGACCGCAAGGAAAGTCTTATAGGAACAGATATCAGAGGCATGAAAGTAATGCATACCGACGATATCGAAGAATTTATTAAAAACAACAATATCGACATTGCTGTTTTAACACTTCCCAAACAGGGCGCCACAGAGATTTGCAAGACTCTTGTGAACTGCGATATTTCCGGTATCTGGAATTTCGCGCACGTGGATCTGGATGTTCCAGACAGAATCAATGTCGAAAACGTTCACCTTTCAGACAGCCTGATGAAACTTTCTTTTAAGATTCATGAAAATGAGAACTGAATAATGATTAAAACCGGAGAATAATATGTCTCCGGTTTTTTATTTTGCAGAAAGTATTTATAAAATTTTAATTTAAGAATGCCCTAAAATGTGGTATTATTATAAAAAATAAAAGGGTGTTTGGGAATTCTATGAATTATAATCCACATTTAAACAAAAGAAACGAAAAAGGAAACAAGGGAACGTTCGGTCAGGTACTTGTTATCGCAGGTAACGAAAGTATGTCCGGATGTGTTTACTTTTGTGCCATGGCTGCTTTAAGAAGCGGCTGCGGGATGGTAAATATTTTTACCGACAGAAACAATATCGAATCGTTGAAGGTGCTTATGCCCGAGGCCATATTTGACTGGTTTGACAATATTAAGCATCCTGTATTTGACGAAAACGATACTTTCTTTAAAGACAAGCTGGACCGTCTTTTAAAGAAGGCTGATTCTGTTGTAATCGGTCCCGGGCTGGGCATCAGGGAAGATACTCTTAAAATAACCGAATATGTCCTAAAGAACTATGAGGGAAATATCATAGTTGATGCCGATGCTCTTAATTCCATTTCCGTAAAATATAAATTTGCGAATGTTTTAAGCGAGGATTTTAAAGCTGATAAAAATCATCCTTTGTACAACAAGGATAAAAACAGAACGGTTATTATTACTCCTCATATTCTTGAACTTGCGAGACTCAGTTCCCTTAAAACGGAAGAAGTTAAACAAAACCTCGACGATCTTGCGGTTAAGATTGCCAAAGAGTACGGTATCATAACCGTTTTTAAAGATTCGTCAACCAGAGTCAGCGACGGTACGGATCTTTATGTAAATAAATCCGGTAATTCGTCATTATCCACAGCGGGTTCTGGTGATATTTTAGCTGGTATGATTGCATCTTTGGTCATTAATGAAGAATATCCTTTCAGAGGCGTAAATACGGCTGTCTATCTTCACGGTAGAGCAGGTGAATTTGCAGGCAAGGATCTTACGGCATTCTGTGTTACCGCCAGAAATATTCTTGATTATATGCCTAATGCATTTTCAGCGCTTAAGATTAATGACAGAATTTACAATAATTGTGTAATTTTAGAGGTTATGAATGCTAACAAGTAATTATTTGGGTTTTGAATTTTATTATTTTGAGGATGCATGGCCTTTTTACATAATTCTTGTATTCCTGTTTATCGTTGAAACACTTCTTTCTGTGAGTCTTTATGTAGTCGAAGATTTCAATGAGGCAAATCTTATATCCATCAAGGAAAGACTGTCTTCATCCGACGAAAAAAGTCTTCAGAAATTCTTAAAAAACAAAAACAAATATATTAACAGATTTCATGCGGCGTTAATTTCGGCGCATATGTTTGTTATTCTGCTTGCTGCGAATATAATCATTGACATTACGGACCGTTTTACTCTTGTTGCGGACTGGAGCGTTGTTCTTTATATTCTGATGCTGGTATTTGTTCTGTTTATATTTTTGTTTTTTAATTTTCTGTTTTTCTTTCTTCTTCCCAGAAAAGTATTCAGACATTCTTCGGAATATGTCAAAGCTATTTTTACGCTGTTTTCTTTGAAAATATCCGTTATTATGGCTCCGATTTCCGATTTTTCCGATTTTCTTATCACCGGATTTTTCAATATCATCGGTAAATCCAAATACAACCAAGAGGAGGAAGTTACCGAAGACGATATTTTATCCATGGTTCAGGAATCAAACGACCAGGGTATTATTGAAGACGATGAAGTTGAAATGATAAATAATATTTTCGAGCTTAACGACAAAGAAGCCCAGGATATTATGACTAACAGAAAGAATATTGTCGGTATTGACGGCGATACAAAGCTTTCCGATGCGATAAAGATAATGCTTGAAGGTTCAAACAGCCGTTATCCCGTTTATATAGACAGCCTTGATCATATCATCGGTATTATCCACTTAAAAGATGCATTAAGATATCAGGCCAACTTTAAAGACAGAGACGGCGCCATAAGAAGATATCCGAAGCTTTTAAGAGAAGCCAGATTTGTATCCGAGACCAGAAAGATAGACGACCTTTTCAAGAAAATGAAAGACGACAAGCTTCAGATGGTTATCGTAATCGACGAATACGGCCAGACGAGCGGTCTTGTTGCAATGGAAGATATTCTGGAAGAAATCGTAGGAAATATCCTTGACGAATACGACAAAGAAGAGACCTTTGTTGAATCTAAAGGCGAGAAAAGTTATGAAATCGACGGACTGACACCGCTGGAAGAGTTAAGCGATATTTTGGGTATTGATCTGGAGAGTGAAGACGAGGATATTGAAACCATTAACGGATTTCTTACAAACAAGCTCGGATATGTGCCTGAAAATGACGATAAATCGGTCATAGAATACGGTGGTTATTCGTTTAAAATACTCGAAGTTGAGAACCACATAATCAAATCCGTTTTTGTTACAAAATTAACTAGCGAAGATGCAAATAATAATGCTGATTTTATTGAAAAACAGGCATTAAAATGATATAATATGGTGTTGATTTTTAGGTTTTAGGAGGAACATATGTCCGGACATTCAAAATTTGCAAATATTAAACACAAAAAAGAAAAGAATGACGCAGCCAAAGGAAAGATTTTTACCATCATCGGACGTGAAATCGCGGTTGCCGTAAAAGAAGGCGGTCCCGATCCCGCGAATAACTATAAACTTGCGACGGTTAT
>JAGCVT010000113.1 GCA_017962225.1 Lachnospiraceae bacterium | reverse complement strand
CTCACAAACTCGACCGTTTCTGCGGAACTCGCTTCGCTCAAACAGTCCTCGAAACGGTCTGTTCGTGATCTTGCTCACTAAGTGCTCACGGCAAAAGGTTGCCTGATGGAAACATTTTTCATCCGCTTTATTAATAAAACAGAAGGAAGCATTATGGACACAATTGCAGCTATTTGTACAGCGTTATCACCATCAGGTATTGGAATTATAAGGGTTTCAGGTGAAGAAGCGGTTACAATTGCAGATAAGATATTTAAGGCGACTGATCAGAAGACATTATCCGAGTCTGAGTCACATACAATTCATTATGGCCACATAATGGACGGTGAAGAGATAATTGATGAAGTGCTTGTGATGTTAATGAAGGGGCCGAGATCTTACACCAGGGAAGATGTTGTGGAGATTGACTGCCACGGCGGAATTCTTGTGCTTAAGAAAGTGTTTAATCTGCTCCTGGATAACGGATGCAGACCTTCAGAGCCCGGAGAGTTTACAAAGAGAGCATTTCTTAACGGAAGAATTGACCTTACAAGCGCAGAAGCTGTAATGGATTTGATTTCTTCTAAGAGCGAAATGGCAAGAAAGAATTCTGTTTCGGTTTTAAACGGAAAAATGTATGAAAAGATTAAATCCGTTCGTGAAGAAATTCTTTTCTTTATTGCCAAAATAGAAGCTGCAATCGACGATCCCGAACATATGTCGCTTGACGGATTTGAAGAAGAGTTAAACGGCAAATTACAGGAAATACAAATTGAAATCGAAAAACTGATTAAATCCTATGAGAGCGGGAAGATCCTAAAAGAAGGAATCAATACCGCAATTGTCGGAAAGCCAAATGCAGGCAAGTCTTCGATTTTAAATATGATATTAAATGAAGAAAGAGCAATAGTAACCGAGATTGAAGGAACTACCAGAGATACTCTCGAAGAGTCCTATGATATTGGCGGCATTACTCTTAATCTTATTGATACCGCAGGTATCAGAGAGTCGGACGATTTGGTTGAAAAGATCGGTATCGAGCGTGCAAAATCCGCTATCGAAAAAGCAGATCTTGTTTTATATGTTGCGGATTCATCAACAGAAACCAATATAATCGATGATCAGATAATTGCTTTAATTGACGGTAAAAAATCAATCTGTCTTTTAAACAAATCCGATCTTCCCAGAGAAATGACCAAGCAGGAATTAAACGCACATTTCGAGGGCAGTACGACAAGACCTGTTTTCCTTTATACTTCCGCCAAAACAGGCGAAGGCAAAGAGGAACTTTTTGAAACAATTAAGAGTATGTTTTTCAACGGAGAGATTTCGTTTAACGATGAATTAATCGTATCAAGTCTTCGTCAGAAAAACGAACTTGTCGCAGCATCGGAAGCTCTTAAAAAAGTATCTGAATCCATTGCAAATTCAATGCCTGAAGATTTCCTTTCAATCGATCTTATGAGTGCTTACGCGTCACTCGGCGAAATTATCGGCGAGGAAGTAAGCGACGATCTGGTTGATAAAATCTTCTCTGAATTCTGCATGGGAAAATAATAAATAGGAAAAGTTATTATTCAAATGGAAAATAACAAAAACAATCTGATAATTGAAACGGACGTATGTGTCATCGGTGCAGGTCATGCAGGTTGTGAGGCAGCTCTCGCAACGGCAAGGCTTGGTTTTGATACCGTCATTTTTACGGTTTCCGTGGAAAGCATCGCACTAATGCCGTGCAATCCAAACGTAGGCGGTACGAGCAAAGGACATTTGGTTCGTGAAATAGACGCACTCGGCGGAGAGATGGGCAAAAACATCGACAAAACTTTTATTCAGTCCAAGATGTTAAACCTCTCAAAAGGTCCCGCTGTTCATTCTTTAAGAGCGCAGGCAGACAAAGCCGATTATTCTCATTCGATGAGAGAAACACTTGAAAATCAGGAACATTTAACCATCAAGCAGGGAGAGGTCTGTGAGATTCTTTTTGATGAAGCCGGTGATGAAAAAATCATAAAAGGAGTTCGTATTTTCACAGGCACGACATATCTTTGCAAAGCAGTAATTATCTGTTCCGGAACATATTTAAATGCAAGATGTCTTTGCGGCGAAGCCATTACATACACGGGTCCGAACGGTCTTCAGGCAGCAACTCATTTGTCAGAATCACTTGAGGCAATGGGTGTTACTTTAAGAAGATTTAAAACCGGAACCCCCGCGCGTATGGATAAGCGAAGCCTTGATTTTTCAAAGATGGAAGAGCAGAAGGGTGATGAAAAAATCATTCCTTTTTCGTTCTCCACAAACCCCGAAGATATCCAGAAAGATCAGGTTTCCTGCTACCTTACTTATACCAACGAAGAAACTCATAAAATAATCAGAGCGAATCTTGACCGTTCACCGATTTATGCAGGAATCATTGAAGGTACGGGACCTAGATACTGTCCTTCGATTGAAGATAAAGTAGTTAAGTTTGCGGATAAAGAAAGACATCAGGTTTTCATTGAGCCCGAAGGTTTGTATACCAATGAAATGTATGTCGGAGGCATGAGTTCATCACTTCCCGAAGACGTGCAGCTTGCAATGTATCGAACCGTTCCCGGACTTGAAAACTGCAGAATTGTAAGAAACGCATATGCGATTGAATATGACTGCATCACTCCCGGACTCCTTACTCTTTCACTTGAAATAAAAGGTGTGAGCGGACTCTTTTCAGCCGGTCAGTTTAACGGCAGTTCAGGCTATGAAGAAGCCGCTGCTCAGGGACTTATCGCAGGTATAAACGCAGCCAGAAAACTTCAGGGAAAAGAACCTTTGATATTAGATCGAAGCGAAGCATATATCGGAGTTTTAATCGACGATCTTGTTACAAAAGAAAATCTCGAGCCCTACAGAATGATGACTTCAAGAGCAGAGTACAGACTTCTTTTACGACAGGACAATGCAGATTTCAGACTTCGAAAATTCGGTTATGAAGTAGGTCTTGTAACAAAGGAACAGCTTGATTATGTTCTTTATAAAGATGAAAAAATAAAAGCAGAAGTTGAAAGATTAAAAACAACTTTTGTAGGATCCGCAACGAAGAATCAGGAGTATTTAGAGTCGCTTGGTTCTGCTCCTCTTCGTACCGGAACTTCCCTTGCAGAATTACTTTGCAGACCGGAAATCACCTACGAAAATCTTTCTTTCTTTGATAAGGAAAGAGAAGAATTATCCGACGATATTATTGAGCAGGTTTGCATCAGAATAAAATACGAAGGCTATATCGAAAGACAGGAAAGACAGGTCGCAGCTTTCAAGAAGATGGAGAAAAAACATATTCCCGAAAACATTAATTACGATGATGTTTCTTCACTTCGACTTGAAGCCAGACAGAAGTTAAAACTATTCAAACCTATGTCGGTAGGCCAGGCCTCCAGAATCAGCGGAGTAACTCCCGCAGACGTTTCAGTGCTTTTGATTTATCTTGCATCCATCGGAAAATAGTATTGAGGTTGCAGCAATGAAAAAATACGCAAAGGTTATCATAGTAATTATTGTTGTACTGATAGTTTTGGCGGTGCTTGCTTTTTGTGCAGTTCCAAAATACCCTCAGGAATTTGTTTCTTACAATAAAGATAAAGTATTTACAAATAAGTATGTAAGTAAGCTTAAAGGTGTAGTTTCCTGCGAGTATGAAAAAATAGACAAGGCCTATGTTTTTTTAGGAAAGAAATATTCCTTAGGTCCGACCGATCCGGCATACCGCGGAATTATTACTTTATCCGAAGAAGAGGGTAAAAAGATTTTTAATGACTACGACTGGCATTTGGATGATGAATTCGTTCCTGAGATAGGAAGTTTAGATACTGCAAATCTTAAAGATGACGAATGGTATTTTAACTACGACTTCGACAATTATTACTTTTACATGGGACTGGGATATGTACGTTTTAACGGAAAAGATACAATAATTTTTGATCAGCAGATGCACTAGTTTATATATCCTATTTATTGGACATGTAATTTGATACAATGATTATATGGAAGAATAATCATCAGTATCTAAAAATTTATTTTTAATAAAATCATTTAGGGAAAAGGGATATAAAAATGATTTCACAGATTACAGATATTGAAGAAAAAATGAGAATAGCGAGACTTATTTTAGAGTCTCTTTTTGACTGGTTTGAAATTCCCGAGACCAGAGAAAAATATATTAAGGAAAGCGCAGATCAGATTATGGTTGCTGCTTTCGAAGATGATAAACCCATCGGATTTTTATGTCTTAAACAAACCGGCAAGGATACCGTTGAACTAGCTGTTATGGGAGTTTTACAGGATCATCACAGAAAAGGTGTCGGCAAATCTTTATTCAAATTTGCAAAAGAAATCGCTATCGAAAAAGGTTATTCTTTCATGCAGGTTAAGACAGTTAAAATGGGTGTCTATGAAGATTATGACAGAACAAATCTTTTTTATCAGGGCGTCGGTTTTAAAGAGCTCGAAGTATTTCCTCTTTACTGGGACGAAGCCAATCCCTGTCAGATTTATGTTATGTCTTTAAAGTAGTTTTTTATTCTTATCATAAAAGATTTATATGTCCAATTTATTGGACAGGTAAATTTTATTACAGCATTTATATGATTATCGTATGGAACAGTTTATTAAGGATCTCAAAGAATGGAATATTGATATATCCGATGAGCAGTTAAATCTCTTTGAAAGATTTACCGCTCTTCTTCTTGAGTGGAATGAAAAGATTAATTTAACTGCCATTACAGATATCAATGATATATATAAGAAACATTATCTTGATTCTTTATCACTCATAAAATGTATCGATGATTTGGGTGATAAAGAATATACCCTGCTTGATCTTGGTACCGGCGCAGGTTTTCCCGGAATACCTTTAAAGATAATGTATCCGAACCTTCATATTACATTAGTAGATTCATTAAGAAAAAGAGTTGATTATCTCAATCTTGTTATAGATGAATTAGGTCTTGAAAATATTACCGCCATTCATGCCAGAGCTGAAGTACTTGCTCATGATGAAAAATATCGCGAACAGTCAGACATTGTAGTATCGCGTGCGGTTGCCAATCTTTCTGTATTAAGTGAGTACTGTATTCCTTTTGTAAAAGTCGGAGGTGTATTTGTATCCTATAAGTCCGGTGATTCCAATGAAGAAATTACAGGTGCTGCAAATGCTATAGGAATGCTCGGCGGAAAGAAAGCTAAAGTTTTTGATTTTTTTCTTCCCTCATCTGATTATTCCAGGTGCAACGTTCTTATAGAAAAAAAGAAGAGTACCGAGGACAGATTTCCCCGTAAGGAAGGCATACCTTCCAAGCGTCCTTTATAATCTATATATAGTTGTTTCACGTGAAACATTTTTTCAAATTATTTCGGTTACAACTATATAATGTTTCACGTGAAACATTTTCCCCAACATTTTGATAATTTTGTGAAACAAATTTTCCAGGGTATCTATATATAGTCTGATTACAAACCATTTTTATTTTGTTTTGTAAGTTATTTTTTATTTTATTTCTGTATGTTATGATGGTATCACTAACATTGGGAGGGAATATATGAAGGTTAATTTATGTTCGGCTTGTGATGTTCCGAAGCTTGCGGAGATGAACAAGTATTTAATTGAAGATGAAAAAAGTGACAATCCGATGCAGCTCGTAGAACTTGAACACAGAATGAGTGAGTTTCTGGATACGGATTACAATGCATATTTCTTTGTAGAAGAAAACTATGTTGTGGGTTACGCGCTGGTTAGAAACTTAGAAGATGGTTTTTATTTAAGGCAGTTTTATATTGACCGCGATCACAGAGAAAAACATTTCGGAACCAAAGCTTTTGAGGAACTGTGTAAAGTTCTTAATACCGATAATATCAGTGTCGATGTTTTACCCTGGAACGAAAGAGGTCTTTCTTTCTGGAAGAGTCTCGGGTTTATGGAAACAGCAATATCCATGAAGTTAAAATAATTAAAGTTATGGTTACAAGAGAAGATATATACAAATACGTAAAAGACAATTATAATACAGAGCCGGATTTTCCTTTTGAAGATTCTCCGAAGGCCGCAGTTTTAAGACACCGCGTCAACAGAAAATGGTACGGACTTATTATGGATGTTACTTATAATACTGTTGGTATTTCCAAAGAAGGAATGATTGATATTATAAATATCAAACTTGATCCCGAAATGATACTTCAGCTTTCTTCCCAGAAAGGTTTTCGTGCTGCTTATCATATGAACAAAACTCACTGGATAACCATTATTCTTGACGGAAGTGTGATGGATGATGAGATTTATAATCTTATTGATATAAGTTTTGATCTTACAAAATAGCGGAGGTCAGTCTGTATGTTTGGAAAGAAAAACAGAAAATCCGATAATGATATTGTATTCGATCCTGAAAAACAATATGCAGTTATCCGTAGTTCCATCTGTACCGGAGAAAAGGTTGCGGGTTTTAAGAATTATTCGGACGGCCATTTCACTGAGGTAATGCTTATAAAGAGTCCGAAGGATGAAGAGATTTTCAGGGAAACCTACCATGTTGAATCTGTAAAAACAGAATATTAGGAGTATGGTAAATACTTCTCAACAATATCTTGTAATTAATTCTTATTCTTTCATATCTATATATAGTTGTTTCACGTGAAACATTTTTTAGAACTTTAAAGAAATTTGACTAGATGATGTTTCACGTGAAACATTTTTATACAACATTTTGGGATAGAACGTGAAACAACAAAAGTAAGACAGTATATATATAGTATGTTTCATGTGAAACAATTCTTTTATGAGGAACTATATGTAGATAATTTAAAAACAAAACGGTTTAAAAAGAAATAAAATTCGTGATTATTATAGTAGATAATATATATTAATAATGATATTATTTTAAAGTCGGTATAAAAAGTCAGATTTATAAGGAGAGTTCAAATGGGAAGAGTTATAGCAATAGCTAATCAAAAAGGCGGTGTCGGAAAGACGACAACAGCTATTAATCTGGCAGCGGCAGTTGCAAAAAAAGGTAAAAAAGTACTTTTGATAGATATAGATCCGCAGGGAAATGCTACCAGCGGATTCGGTATAGAGAAGAATGAACTGGACAATACGGTATATGAACTGATGCTCGGCGAATGCCCTATTAAGCAGTGCATTATCCCGGATGTTTACGAAAACCTTTCAATCATTCCTTCGAATGTAAATCTTGCAGCAGCAGAGATAGAACTTATCGATACAGATAAAAAAGAATTTGTTTTAAAGAATGAAGTGGACTGGGTTAAGGATCAGTATGATTATATTTTCATCGACTGTCCTCCTTCACTTTCCATGCTTACCGTAAATGCAATGACCACAGCCGAGAGCGTACTCGTTCCGATTCAGTGTGAGTTCTATGCAATGGAAGGTTTGAGCCAGTTAATCCATACAGTCAACCTGGTAAAGAAGAGATTAAATCCGATTCTTTCGATGGAAGGAGTTGTTTTTACGATGTATGATTCCAGAACAAATCTTTCCCAGGATGTTGTCGACAGCGTAAAAGATGCTCTGGAAGAGAGAATTTTCGAGACAACCATTCCGAGAAATGTCAGACTTGCGGAAGCTCCAAGTTACGGAAAGCCCATCATCGAGTACGATCCGAAATCTGCAGGTGCGGAAAGCTACAACAAACTGGCAGACGAATTGCTTAAAATCAGAAAATAAGTACATCTTTAAATAATGCAATCATAAGGAAAATATAGTATAATTCAAAAAGTATTATTCAGGGGGAAGAACGCATGGCCGGTCTTAACAAAGATAAAGGAAAAACTGCAAACAAAGGAACAGGATTAAACAAGAAGAGAGGACTTGATTTACTGATCAAGTCAAACGTCGAAGATGCTGAAGTAAGTGAAAAGTACAAAAACAGCATCGTCATGATGAACATCTCCAAGGTTGTTCCAAACAGAAGCCAGCCTCGTAAAAACTTCAACGAGGATGCTTTAAACGAACTTGCTGATTCAATCAAAGAACACGGAATCATCGAGCCTCTTATTGTTCAGGACAGAAAAGACCATTACGAAATAATCGCCGGTGAAAGAAGATGGAGAGCTGCCAACATTGCAGGTCTTACAGAAGTTCCCATCATCATAAAAGATTTAACGGAACTTGAAATCGTCGAGCTGGCACTCATCGAAAACATTCAGAGAGAAGATTTAAATCCCATCGAAGAAGCTCAGGCTTATAAGAGACTGATTGACGAGTTCAATCTTAAGCAGGATGAGGTGGCAGACAAGGTTTCAAAGAGCCGTACCGCCATCACCAATACGATGAGACTTTTAAAGCTTTGTCCCGAAGTTCAGCAGATGTTAATCGATGAAATGATTTCCGCAGGACATGCAAGAGCTTTACTCGGAATTGAAAACGCTCAGGTTCAGTCAGAACTTGCCCAGCAGGCATTCGATCAGAAGATGAGCGTTAGAGAGATAGAAAAGCTTGTAAGAAATATCGGTAAGGAAAAGAAAGCTAAGCTTAAGAAAGACGAGCAGATTTCCATAGCTTACAAGGAATACGAAAACAAATTAAAAGAAAAACTCGGAACCAAGGTTAATATAAACCTTAAGGAAAACGGTTCCGGCAAGATCGAAATTGAATTTTATTCAAACGATGATTTCGAAAGAATCATTGACTGTATTAAATAATAAAAAGACGCCATGGTTTACATAACATGGCAGTGAGGTAATGAATGGAAAGTGCTTTTTTAAATAAAATAGGGCTCGGAAATGTCGATATCGGGCACCTGTTTCTGATACTTTTCATACTTTTGATTATTTTAATCATCGGTGTGGGATATATCATTTATGAGAACATCAGATTCAGAATTGCATACAAAAAGTTCATGAAAGGCTCCACAGCCGACAGCCTGGAAGAAAAGATTTTCCAGATGTGCGAGGAGCAGGATTCCTTAAGAAAGCTTGGCATCAAGCATTCAAGAGAAATCAAGGAACTTTATGCAAAGCATCAGTCAGCATTCCAGAAAGTCGGCCTCGTAAAATATGACGCTTTCAAGGAAATGGGCGGAAAGTTAAGTTTCTGTCTGGTTCTTTTAGACGAGAACGATACAGGTATTCTTATCAATTCAATTCACAATACTTCCGGCTGCTTCTGTTACTCAAAGAAGATTAAGAACGGTAAGTGCGATATTGTTTTAGGAGAAGAGGAACAACTTGCGGTTGATAAGGCAACAAGAAGAAAAATGAAGATTGCCAAAGCTCTTCCCGACAACGTAGAGTCCGACAAAGACTGATAAAAAAAGATTTTAAATTATTACATATAAAACTGAGCCGAGAAGGTTCAAAAGGAGATAATATGATAGACATTAAGTTTTTAAGAGAAAATCCTGAAGTAGTAAAGAAAAACATCGAAAACAAATTCCAGTTTGACAAGCTTCCCCTTGTAGACAAGGTAATCGAGCTTGACGAGCAAAGAAGAAAAACCCAGCAGGAAGCTGACAACTTAAAGGCAAGCAGAAATGCTATCTCAAAACAGATCGGTGCATTAATGGCACAGGGCAAGAGAGAAGAAGCCGAAGAAGTTAAGAAGCAGGTTGCAGAAAATGCAAAGAGACTCGAAGAACTTGATGTAAAGCAGAAGGAACTCGAAGAAGAAACAACAAAGATCATGATGGTTATTCCCAACATCATCGACCCTTCGGTTCCCATCGGCAAAGATGATACAGAAAACGTTGAAGTTACAAAATACGGCGATCCCGTTGTTCCCGATTTTGAAATTCCTTACCATACGGAAATCATGGAAAGATTCAACGGCATCGACCTTGACAGCGCAAGAAAGGTAGCCGGAAACGGATTTTACTATTTACAGGGTGACATCGCAAGACTTCATTCGGCAGTTATTTCCTACGCAAGAGATTTTATGATCAACAGAGGATTCACATACTGCGTTCCTCCTTTTATGATCAGAAGCAACGTAGTTACAGGCGTTATGAGCTTTGCTGAAATGGATGCCATGATGTACAAGATTGAAGGCGAAGACCTTTACTTAATCGGTACTTCGGAGCATTCGATGATCGGTAAGTTTATCGATACAATCATTCCCGAGGAAGAACTTCCCAAGACCCTCACAAGTTACTCGCCCTGCTTCAGAAAAGAAAAAGGTGCTCACGGTATCGAGGAAAGAGGCGTTTACAGAATTCATCAGTTCGAGAAACAGGAAATGATCGTTGTTTGTCATCCCGACGATTCCAAGATGTGGTTCGACAAATTATGGCAGAACACGGTTGACCTTTTCAGATCAATGGACATTCCCGTAAGAACACTTGAGTGCTGCTCGGGAGACTTGGCAGATCTTAAGGTTAAATCGTTCGACGTTGAAGCATGGTCACCCAGACAGCAGAAGTACTTCGAAGTAGGAAGCTGCTCGAACTTAGGCGATGCTCAGGCAAGAAGACTTAAAATCAGAGTAAACGGCAAAGACGGTTCCAAGTACTTTGCTCACACATTAAACAACACGGTTGTTGCTCCTCCCAGAATGCTTATCGCATTCCTTGAAAACAACCTTCAGGCAGACGGTTCGGTGAGAATTCCCGAAGTTCTTCGTCCTTACATGGGAGGCATGACGGAGATTAGATAACTCATCGGAAGCGGTGGTAATATGAACAGATATTTCAGAGCCGTAGGCTTTTTGAATAATTTCTCAATACAGGAATATGAAAAAATAGTCGAAGACATCATTTTTCGTCCGGAAGGCTCTATTATTGCGGATAATATCAACGCAAAATATCTGATTCTGGACAAAAATCTTGATTGCGGCGAGAATATCGGTATCTGCGCCAGGATCATAAAAGATTCGAAGGGCAATATTCACAGAGACACGGTTTTTCCGTATTTCAGAAGTGATGAATTTGTCGAGCACGAGTATTGTTCGTTCGAAAAAAAGATTAGCGGCGAAGAGTTTTTGGGTGTTTACGAAGATTTAAACCTCGGTGAGAACATTTTCTTTTATGTTCAGAACGTGGATGAGCTCTTTAGGAAGAAAAATCTTAAAACCGTAAAAAGTTCGGTAGCCATTTCCGGCCTTTCCATAGCGGGAAATGTGATTCTGCCCATAAAAAAGAACGAAGAGCAGAGAGAAAACGCCAAAGAGTTCAACCAAAAGAGAGTCAATCTTTTGAACAAGGCAAACGACGGCGATCACAATGCTTTCGCAACGGTCAGATACGACGATATCTTAACAAACGTAACTGTTTCCGAGCAGGTCTTTGTTGAATCGATGGATATTTACACCGTGGTCGATTCATCCTTCATTCCATGTGGTGCCGAGTGCGATTTATATTCGGTACTCGGAGAAATAGTGGATTTCAAAACAGTCAAAAACGTAGTCAGCGACGAAAACGTCTGTGTTTTGAAAGTTTTGGTAAAAGGTGTGGTTTTAACAATCTGCATCAATGAAAAAGATTTATTCGGCGAGCCCCAGATTGGTTTCCGTTTCAAGGGAACCGTCTGGCTGCAGGGTCGTGTAAATATTTTATAATTTTTAAGTCCACGTAGCTCAGCTGGATAGAGCACTCGCCTCCTAAGCGAGGGGTCGTGCGTTCGAATCGCATCGCGGACGGAAAAAACAGACGCCCAGAGATGGGCGTTTCTGTTTTAAATGACAGGACATATGTGTCCGGATACAAAAATACGGCATTTCTCGCTTTGTGTCGTGTTAAAAATCCTCTCAAAAAAATACAATTACGTCAGGAAAGGAGGAAAAATCCTTGGATCAGAAAAAAACCGGAGAGTTTTTAAAAGAACTCAGAACGAAAAAGCAGATGACACAGGAACAGGCAGCTGAAAAATTTAATGTCAGCTCCAGAACCGTATCCAGGTGGGAGACCGGACGAAATATGCCGGACATTTCATTGCTTACCGAGATAGCGGATTTTTATGATGTTGACGTAAGAGAAATAATTGAAGGAGAGAGAAAAAGCGAGATGATGGATAAGGAAATAAAAGATGTAGCCGACAAAATGGCGGATTATGCACATAATGAAAAAGGAAAACTTTTAAGGGTTATACAGGTAATATCGATAATCGGAGTGGTAATTTCATTCCTGTCGATAATACTTCAAACCGTGGGATACAACAAACCCGAAAATCTTTCGGTTGAAAGAACTCTGGCTTTACTGGCCTCGCTTGCGGTACTTGTAATCATGTCCGTTACCACTTTATATGTAACGGGTCTTTTAAGAAAAATTACCAACAACAAAGTGCTGATGACGGTGATTATTGTACTGACAGGAATGATTCTGACGATGAGTGTAATCTGGATAATAGGGGCATACCTTGTAATCGGATTGTTTGCACTGCT
>JAGCVT010000012.1 GCA_017962225.1 Lachnospiraceae bacterium | reverse complement strand
GGGCATAATATCTCTCGGCGCATACCAGCATTTGATACCGCTTGATTCAAATTCCGCAACTATTGCATCCGCAACATTTTTGTTTTTGCTTGAATAACTGATAAAAACATCAAAATTATCGTTTGCCAATTTCTTATCTCCCAAATAATTTTTCCAATCTTCCCACTATTCTTTCAGCTCCGTGACCGTCAGTAATTTCCGAAGCCTTTCTGCTCATTTCCTTTGCCAGTGCTGGATCTTTAGCTACGCGTTTGACCGCGTTTAATACATCATAAAAGAAGCACTCATTATCTCTTGCATCTCCCGCATAAATAAATGCACCGAGCTCACCGAACTTCTCTCCGCCCGGAACCTGATTGTCTGCCATAGAGAAACAGATACAGGGTTTTCCGCACGCACAGATTTCATACTGCGTGCTTCCTGCTGCGGAAATGACTATGTCAGCTTCTTCTATTTTTTCTTTCATGTCTTTAACATTTACGAAATAGTTAATGTTTTTTGTGGCTTCGCAAATGTCTTTTATCTTTTCGATATCCGGCTCCATTTTGCCGAGAATCATATTTATGTTCTTATCTTTGAAAAATTCATTTTTGGAAAATTTATCGGCAAATCCGTAAGCAAGATTAAGAGGATCGGCACCGCCCACGGAAATCATAATATTCCTGATTTCGTTTATTTCTTTTATGTTTCTTTGGGTGAATTCTTTTCTTAAAGGCGCATACGTCGGACCGATTATCATTTCAGGTATTTTGACCTTTTCGGTCATATACATTTCCCTGTATTTTTCTTCGTCAGCATATACGTTGTAATTAACCAGGCAGTCAACATCGTATGCAAATGAATATACGTCATCGAGATATACGGTCTTAATATGTTCTTTTACGGATTGTAAGTAATTCGCGGAAACATAATAACTGTCAATGATTAAAAGATCGGCTTTTTCTTCAGCGATAATATGTTCAAGCAGAGCAAGTTCATCATCCATCCTGTTATACGAGGTTGTAAGATAATAAACGTCATATCCTCTGTTCATGATAAAATCCATGGGAGTATCTTTGGCACATACGAATACACACTCATGCCCTTTTTCTTTAAGCGCATCGCAAAGCGAGAGACATCTCATAACATGTCCCTGACCTATATTTGAATTTGCATCTGCTCTTATAATGACTTTCATTTAAATCACCGTCAGTTTCGTGAACCTTGAATCGAGTATTCTCTGACCGTACTGGTCGAATTCTATTTTAACATATGTATTTATTCCGCTATCGTCAATTTCTTTTACGATGCCCTCGCCAAACTTGATGTGACTTACTCTGTCGCCGACTTTATAGTTAATATTACTCTTTAGGTCGCTTCCTTTAGTAAACCCTAGAGGTTTTGCAGTGGCTTTAACTGTGGCGGTTTTATAATTCGTGCTGACCCTGGCCGTATCGCTTGATGATTTTATGTCAACCGAATTGGCGTCTCTTAAGCTTGTATTGCGTGTTCCATTATTTGCTTTGGGAGTTATGTTAACCTTAGCTGTGACTTTGGGTTTGCCGTTTGACAATAGTCCTGTCGATGCATAAGGTACTCCGCCGGGAATAGATTTTGACGCACCGTTTGAAGAATTCCTCAAATAACCGCCGTAAACGCCCGTAGGAGCGTATTTAGACCTTTGCATGGGAATTTCTTCGGCTGTACTCTTTTTAAACTTTGTATCGCTGTCTAAGAGCTCTGAGGGTATCTCCCTTACAAATCTGCTGACAGGGAAATTTTGCCACTGGCCTCTTGCCATTCTGCTTTGAGCCGCGGTAAGAGTTAAATCGTCCTTGGCTCTCGTGATGCCTACATATGCAAGTCTTCTTTCTTCCTCGATATCCTCGGAATTGTATGAAGTGATGCTCCTCTCTCCGGGGAATAAACCATCTTCCATTCCGACAATATATACGTGCGAGAATTCAAGACCCTTGGCCGAATGAAGCGTCATCATAAGTATTCTGTCAAGTGATGTATCCGCATTGTCTATATCAGCAACTAACGATACATCATTTAAGAATTCCTGAAGTGTCGGTCCTTTCTCGGCGTCAGGATTTTCCTGAGCATATTTTTCTTCAAAATACGCAGCCTTTGAAATAAGTTCGTCTATATTGGCAAGTCTGTCGTTTGCGTCATCCTTGTCTTCGTTCTCTTTGATATAATCCTCGTATTTAATCTTTTCGATAAGCTCGGAAATGATTTCCGGAATATCGTCGAATTCTCCTTCGGCAATTCTTTCTCTTAAAAGAATTATCTCCGATGCAAAATCTCTCATCTTATCCGCAGCTTTTCCGATGGAAGGAATTCTGTCTGCATGAAGCAGGGCTTCAAAAAGAGATATATCGTTATTCTCCGCATACATTCTGGCTTTGCCGAGAGAAGTTTCGCCTATGCCTCTTTTAGGAACGTTAACAATTCTCTCTACATTGAGATTATCATTACCGTTGGCGATAGTTTTTAAGTATGCAAGGATATCTTTTATTTCTCTTCTTGAATAGAAGTTTGTTCCACCTACAATCGTGTAAGGAATGTTTTCGCGAAGCATTGCTTCTTCAAGTTCACGCGACTGCTGATTGGTACGGTAAAGAACCGCTATATCATTCCTTAACGCATCGCGGCGTCTTACCTTGGTATAAATATCATCCGCTACAAACATGGCCTCTTCTTTAGAAGAAGAAAACTGTCTGAAGTGTATTTTGCTTCCGTCGCCTTTTTCGGACCAGAGTGACTTTTCCTTTCTGCCGATATTATGTGCGATTACTGCATTTGCGGCATTTAGGATGTTCTCGGTTGAGCGGTAATTCTGCTCAAGTTTAACCACTTTTGCGGTCGGATAATTCTTTTCGAAATCGAGAATATTTCTTATGTTCGCGCCTCTGAAACGATAGATTGACTGATCGTCGTCACCTACCACGCAAAGGTTTTTATACTTATCAGCAAGGAGTTTTACGAACGCAAACTGAACCGAGTTTGTGTCCTGATACTCGTCCACGAGAATGTATTTAAATCTGTTTCTGTAATTTTCAAGAACGTCTTTGTTCTTTTTGAAAAGTTCAACGGTTAATAAAAGCAAATCATCGAAATCCAGCGCATTGTTGTCAAAAAGAACCTTTTCGTATTCCCTGTAGAGAAACGATACTTTTTTCTCATAATCTTCTTTCGCGAATGACTCGTATTCTTCGGGCGTAACCATCTCATTCTTATTCGAGCTTATCGTCGAAAGAATCATTTTAGGAGGGTATTCCTTGGGATTAAGCCCATGCTTTTTTAGGAGGTCATTCATAACCTTTTTCGAATCATCGGTATCGTAGATGCTGAAATCCGAATTGTATCCGAGAAGGTCAATGTGACGTCTTAAAATACGCGCGCATGTGGAATGAAAAGTCGATACCCATATCGAATCCGCACCGAATCCGACGATGTCATCCACTCTCTTTCTCATTTCTTCAGCAGCTTTGTTCGTAAAAGTAATCGCTAGTATGTTGTAGGGAGAAATCCCTATATCAATCATATGCGCTATTCTGTATGTAATTACTCTTGTCTTACCCGAACCGGCACCTGCTAAAATAAGAAGCGGCCCTTCCGTATGCATTACCGCATCATACTGCTCGGGATTTAAAAATCTCTCTAAATTCATCTATGTCAAAATACCTTATTTATCTCATTTTGAGTACATCATATTTATTGCACATACACTTTGTTATTCTACCATAAATTTAAGCATTTTAAAAGGAGCGCTTATGTTATTCATAAGTCGCCCCTTGTTTATTATTTTTTTTAATATTCAATTATTTAAACAAATCGCTATGCGATCCTGTACGAATCAATTCCAAAATTAATTCATCCTTTTCTATCCGGTAAATCAAAAGTCAATCAGGATAAATATGGCATTCTCTGACATTCTTATAATATTTTGAATCGTTTAGCGAATGGTCTTTGTAATTCGAAGGCAAAGGTTTCTGATTTACAAGATAATTTAAAACAATTTTAAAATCTTCTTCTTTACAACCCTTCTTTATGGCATTTTTATAATCCTTTTTAAACTGAGAAGTACGCTTTATTACTTTAATCATTCAGATCCTCCATAAGATCATCAATGGAGGAAAATGACGCCATTTGGCCTTCTTCAGCTGCTTTAATAGCTTTATTTGTAATATCATTAGGTATCTCGGCAGAAACCGGAAACGGTATTCCATTGCTTCTGATAACCTGTTTTAAATAAATATTTATAGCTGTAGACATATCCATTCCCACTTCCTTAAAAATATCTCCTGCTTGTTTCTTAACCTTTTCCTCTACTCTTACCGTAATCGTGCTACTCATATCATACCTCCTGTTTGTATGAACATTGTAACACAATATTCATACAATGTAAACAGAGGCTTATATTCTAAATCTTATCTGTAAAAAGAAAAAAGCGCCTGTGCCTTTGCACAAACGCTTTGTGTTTCAATCATAAAAGAATTAATATTTCAGTTCCTGGCCGATGAAGATTAGATTTTCATCTTTTATGTTGTTTAATGCTACGAGGTTTTTAATCGTGGTATCAAACTTTGCAGCTAATGCAGATAATGTATCTCCGGCCTGAACAATATATGTTCCGCTTTCTTTAAGGCCGTTTTCATCGGTTTTATATCCGCCATATATGCTGTAAAGATACAAAGGGCCGCACCATTTAACTTTAGGATCTGCTTGAACATCGCGCCCTCTAATTGTTACATTAAAATCCTCACCCATATATGTGTAGTTAAATACGAGTGTAATCTGAGGATTCTCTTCGAGTATCTTCATTACATCGTAAGGAAGTGAATCGCCCACGCTCCAGGTAATTGTCTGTTCTCCGCCTTTTGCGATTGCTTCTCTTAACATTGCATAAAGTTCATCAAGATAATCTGATTTAGTTTCTTCCTTAACGTCTTCTGTTTCGGGAGCCTCAGGCTCTGACGGAGTTTCTGGTGTTTCAGGGATCTCGGGTGTAGCAGGTGTTTCTGGTACCGAAGGCTCTGTAGGTGTTTCGGGCTTTTCTGTTCCGCCCTGTGCAGGCTTAGGCTCTTCTTTCTTTTCCCAATGAGCATAAATAGTCATGTTTGCTCCAAATACAGTAGAAGTTGTTATTTCATCGCCACCTGTTTCGTTTGTGAACCATCCGAGAAAATTATAGCCGTCATATTCGGGTGTGGGAAGCGAATCAAGTTTATATTCTGCATTGGTATAATCAGATGCAGTATTCACACTTCCGCCATTGGCATCAAATGTGATTGTATATGTCGGAAGAGGTTCTCCTGCTTCAAATGTTTCTGTGCCAGTCTCGCCACATTTACAGCTGTAGTAATATATTTTTCCGTGAGTAAAATCAGCTTCCTTTGCCAAATACTTATCTGTGACAACTTCCATGTCAAAGACATGATCTTCCACAGTAAGAGTTCCATTTGCATATGTAATATCATAACAAGATGTTACATCCTCACCAGCTGAATTAATAATCTTTACACCACTCGGTACATTGTCGCTGGATCCTGGATAAGTCTGACTGCCGGTAATAGTAACACTTTCTATTCTATCGCCATCTGCAAGATCTGTATTAGTATAGGATTCTTTCGTTAATTCACTTCCGTCGCATGCTTTTGAAGCATTGTCTGCAGTGATAGTAAGGGCTTTAGGGCAAATGGTAAAAAATTTTGTTATTTCACTATCATAGTTTCCAATACCTTTAATCTTGATTGTTGCGCCTGCAATCACGTTACCTGATTCGTCTCTGGAAACACTCGTATTATCGATATACTCAACTGTATAATCTTGGTCTTTTACAAGTTCTTTATTTCCATCTTTTACTATAACCGTAGGTGCTATTATCTGACCTGTGTAGAAATTTGAAAATCCAGGCAAATCAATTATAATACTTTGGTTTTTTAAGGACTTTGGATTAATCGTAAAATTCCCTATTATCTCACCAGTGCAATTATTTCCCTTACTATTAATCCTTACCTTATAATTTCCTGCTTCCGTAATATCCAAGTTCGACTTCCAATCTGTTTCACCTTCTTTTAGGAAATCAACAGTATAGTTTTCTGACGATATAGGGTATTGGTCATTAAAACGTACTAGAATATTATTTATGATTCTTTCATTATAATCATTTCCATCATAGATATACTGACTATCTCCATGAATCAAATCACATGTACTTAAATCAAGCGGGTTAACTTTATGCCTTATTGCAAAACAAACTGTATCCGGATTAAACATTATAATATAAACGCCATACTCGCCCACATCCTTTATCTCGTTTTTATCATCAAAATACGATACAAAATAGTCTTTATCCTTCTGTAACAAAGTATCACCAACCTTAACTTCAAAGGGGATGATTTGACCGGTATATGTGTCAGAATCAAATCCATACTTTATTATTACTGTATTAGTTGGGAAACCTCCTGTACTAATAATAGTTGTTTGTGGGATAATAACTAAGTCGAGTTTAGTGCAGTCTTTAAACGCATTTTCACCAATATTTCTAACACCTAGATTAAATAATAAAAAAACTAAATTATTACACTCATAAAATGCTTTTTCTCCAATATTTCCAGTTTCTCCCTCAAATATTACATGTGTTAAATTGCCACAGTTATAGAACGCATACTCGCCAATGTTGTCTACATTCCCTTCAAATGTTACCCTTATAATAGAGTCGTTATTATAAAAAACTCTATTACCAACTCCAACCACTTGCTTTTTATCAATTTCAGCTGGAATCACAATATCAGTATCCGATCCAGTATAGCCGGTAATAGTTATTTCCCCTTTTTCATTAACTTCATATTCAAAGTCATTTGACGGTGTCTCTGCTTTTGCCCTCATCGGAAAACTGAATACAGGCAATACCGCCAATACCATAACTATCGAGACGATAAATGATAATGCTCTTCTTACGTTTTTTTTCATATTCAAAACCAATCCTTCCTTATTTTGATATACCAAATATTTGTTTTTTTATCCTTCTATATACTTAATTGCAGCTTTTCCGATTTTTACTCACGATTTTTAAAAATTTTTTAAATATTTTTGAATAGCACAAAAAAACCGGGTGCATAAGCACCCGGCTTGATATAATTATTGAATTTACATTGAGTAAGCAGCTTCGGGATCCACGAGTGTAAGTCCCGCTTTCTTGACTGCGTCATATCCTTTGTCGATATCGGAGCATTTGATAATCATTGAACCTGCTTCGCGGCTTGAGTTTAATGTATACATGTACTCGATGTTGATGCCTTGTTCTGCAAACATCTTGGTAAGGCGGTTAAGTGAACCTGCCTTCTGTTCCATGCTGACTGCAAGAACATCCGTAAGTCTTGCAAGGCATCCTTCTTCTTTTAAGATTGCCTTTGCCTTGTCGGGATCGGATACAATCATTCTGATAACTCCGTATTCGCTTGTATCCGCAAGTGAAAGACATACGATATTGATATTGTTCTTTGCAAGAATATCTGTTACGCTGTCAAGTCTTCCTTCTCTGTTTTCAAGAAATACCGTCAACTGTTTTAAATACATACCGTCACCCCCTAGTCTACCAATACTCTCTTGTCGATTACACGCTTTGATTTGCCTTCAAAACGATCCAGACTTCTGGGCTCAACAAGTTTAACCTTAACTGCGATAAGAAGAGCGCTCTGCAGTGCAGCAGAAATCTTCTTGGTAAGAGCTTCCATTTCTCTGATTTCATCGGAGAATACATTCTCGTCAACCTCTACTCTTACTTCAAGAGTATCAAGGTTATTTACACGGTCAACTATCATCTGATAATGAGGTGTTACGCCTTCAATTTCAAGAAGCGCGGTCTCTACCTGTGAAGGGAATACGTTTACGCCGCGGATGATAAGCATGTCGTCGCTTCTTCCTCTGAACTTGGCAATTCTCGGAGTTGTACGTCCGCATTCGCATACCGAGTGGTCGATGCTTGTAAGATCCTTGGTACGATAACGAAGAAGAGGTAATCCTTCCTTGGTAAGTGTGGTAAATACAAGTTCACCTACTTCACCGTCGGGAAGAGGATTAAGTGTCTCTTTGTCAACGATTTCAGCGTAGAAATGATCTTCCTGAACATGAAGTCCTTTGTGGAATGAACAGTCGCACGCAACACCCGGTCCGCATACTTCGGATAAACCGTAGATATCGTGTGCGTTAATTCCGAGTTTTTCTTCTATCTGCAGTCTCATCTTCTCTGTCCAGGGTTCTGCGCCGCAGATAGCTGTCTTTAATTTAAGCTTATCTTTTACGCCCATTTCCTCGATTACTTCTGCAATGTGAAGAAGGTAAGAAGGTGTACATGCAATAGCTGTAGCACCGAAGTCTTCCATCATGGTAACGAGCCTCTTCGTGTTACCTGTTGACATGGGAACTGTCATACAGCCTAAGTTTTCAGCACCGTAATGAAGTCCGAGGCCACCGGTGAAAAGACCGTATCCGTAAGCTACCTGAATCATATCTTCCTTGGTAACACCGCACATTACAAGATCTCTTGCAACGCATTCCTGCCATGCTTCGATATCTCTTCTTGTGTAAGCAACTACAGTTGCCTTTCCTGTTGTACCACTGGATGCGTGTACACGCACGATCTGTGACTTGGGAACAGCCAGTAATCCGAAAGGATAATTGTCTCTCAAATCATTCTTGGTGGTAAATGGAAGTTTGGTAATGTCCTCGATACCCTTAATATCCCCCGGTTCGAGTCCCATTGCCTGCATTTTCTTGCGATAAAACTCAACGTTGTGGTAAACGTTTGCGACGAGTTTTCTGAGTCTTGCACCCTGCATGTTGGCCATCTCGTCACGGCTCATGCATTCTCTTGCTTCATTCCAAATCATACTTTCGTAACCTCATTTTCTTGGAAATTAATTGTTAGCGCATCTTTTATAAGTCTGCCAAACTTATACTAATATAAAAATCTTCCTAAAATTTTTACTATAAGTTATAACCTGCTTCAAAAGCTGCTTTATTGATATCGATTGTCTTTGCGGGAACTGTCTTTTCGATTACCTTAATCCAGTCTTCCTTTGCAAAATCCATATGCTTTGCTGCTATACCTACGATGATTGTGTTAAATACTCTGGCATTACCGATTTTCTTAGCTTCTGCCATTGCATCGATATCAATTACTTTGTATTTTTTCTTTAAATCTTCAATGATGTTTTCAGGATATTCTGCTGCACCTGTAAGAACTGTCATCGGATCGATTCTCTGATCGTTAACGATTAAAACACCGTCTTTTTTGAGGAAATGAGCATAACGTAACGCTTCAAGTCTTTCAAATGCAATAAGAACGTCTGCGCATCCTTCTTCCACGATGGGCTCGTAAACCTTTTCACCGTAACGAACAAATGTAACTACGCTTCCGCCACGCTGTGCCATACCGTGAACTTCGGATAATTTTACGTCATATCCTGCCTCTGTAATAACACCGCCTAAGATTCTGCTTGTAAGCAAAGTACCCTGACCGCCTACACCAACTATCATAATACTCTTTGTTTCCATGCTTACACCTCTCTTGTCTCGATTGCACCGAATTTACATCTTGATGCGCAAAGTCCGCAGCCGTTACACATTGTATCGTCGATAGCAATGGTTCCGTCCTCGTTCTTTCTCATCGCAGGACAGCCGGGCTTTAAGCACATGCCGCATTTCTTGCACTTGTCGGGAATCGCGTAACATTTTTTATGAGATATATTTGTTTTAAGAAGTGCGCAGGGAGCCTGAGAAATAATAACAGATACCGCATCTCTTGCAACTTCTTCTTTGATTGTTGCTTTAAGTTTCTCTGTATCAAAAGCATTTACAACCGATACATGCTCTACGCCGAGCGCATGGCAGAGGTCGATCAAATCAACCGCATATGTTGCTTCACCGCTTAATGTCTTGCCGGTAGCCGCGTGATCCTGGTGACCTGTCATACCCGTGGTTGAGTTATCTACAATGATAACAGTACCTGTTGCCTTGTTGTATACCATGTTAAGAAGTGAGTTAATACCGGTATGAAGGAATGTCGAATCACCAATAACAGCAACCCAGTTCTTGATATAATCTTTGCCTTTGGCTTTTTCCATACCGTGAAGAGTTGATATGGATGAACCCATACAAACGGTCGTATCGATTACGTTAAGGGGTGCTACAGCGCCCAAAGTGTAACAGCCGATATCTCCTGCCGCATGAAGTTTAAGCTCATTAAAAACGGTAAATGTGCTTCTGTGAGGACATCCGGGGCAGAGAATGGGAGGTCTTGCGGGAACCTTTGCAGGCTCGTCTGTATTAACCTCTTCTCCTAAAACAGCCTTTCTAAGCATATTGGCTGAATACTCGCCCTGAACAGTAAGGATATCTTTGCCGTGGCACTTAATGCCCCAGGACTTAACCTGCTCTTCAATAAGTGGCTCGAGTTCTTCTATTACGTAAAGTGTATCTACTTTTGATGCAAAATCTTCAATAAGCTTCTGAGGAAGAGGATGAACCAGACCAAGCTTAAGTACAGAGGCATTGGGAAGTGCTTCTTTTACGTACTGATAAGGAATACCGGATGTAATTACACCAATCTTGGTATCGTTCATTTCAACCTTGTTGATGGGAAGTGTGCATGCATCTTCAGACATATCTTTAAGACGCTTCTCAACGAATACGTGTCTTCCCTTTGCCATAGCAGGCATCATAACGTTCTTGGGAACGCTTCTTTCGTAAACCTTGTCTTCGATTTCTTCTCTGTCGCAAAGTTCAACTACACCCTGGCTGTGTGCAAGACGTGTGGTTGTTCTGATCATGATGGGACAGTCGTATTTTTCGGAGAGTTCAAAAGCAAGTTTTGTAAATTCTTTTGCTTCTGCCGAATCCGAAGGCTCAAGTACAGGCACCTGTGCCACTCTTGCAACACATCTTGAATCCTGCTCATTCTGTGAAGAATAAAGTCCGGGATCGTCTGCCGCAACGAGTACAAGTCCGCCGTTAACTCCTATGTAAGATACGGTATAAAGAGGGTCTGATGCAACGTTAACACCAACCATCTTCATTGAGCAGAGTGCTCTGACACCGCTCATGGAAGCACCGATTGCAACTTCCATTGCCACCTTTTCGTTGGGTGACCATTCAGCGTAAATTTCGGGATATTTTACGATATTTTCGCTGATTTCCGTACTCGGAGTTCCGGGATAAGCCGATGAAACCTTAACTCCGGCCTCGTACGCACCGCGGGCAATTGCTTCGTTGCCCAGCATAATCTTCTTTTCCATTTAATATTTCCTCCGCCGATTAATTTACCGTTTAAGATGAGTGAAACTGTAAGCCGGGTTCTGTCTTGGACGATCATCTATCTAGAATCCGTGTCGCCACGAATTTCAAGCAACCTACCTGAGCCAAGCCGGGCAAGCTTATCGGCTACGTTTGGTCTTGCTTCGGATGGGGTTTACACAGCCTTATCCGTTACCGGATAAGCGGTGGTCTCTTACACCGCCTTTTCACCCTTACCGCTTGCGCGGCGGTTATTTTCTGTTGCACTTTCCTGAGAGTCACCTCTACCGGACGTTATCCGGCATCCTGCCCTGCGAAGCCCGGACTTTCCTCACCTC
>JAGCVT010000112.1 GCA_017962225.1 Lachnospiraceae bacterium | reverse complement strand
GCTCAGATCGGACGTACAGGTGCTCTTGACGCTCAGTTCGCATCAGGCAAGATGAACAAGGTTGTTCAGCAGACAGCTACATGGGACGAAGCAGAAGCTAAGAAGATCGTTGAATCCGTTATCAACAGCGGTGATGACTTCAACGTAATCTACGCAGAGAACGACGGTATGGCTAAAGGTGCTGTAGCAGCTCTCGACGAAGCAGGTATCTCTCATGGTGTTAACGGCAAAGTTGTTGTTATGGGCTTTGACTGCAACAAGTGGGCTTTAAGAGAATTAAAGGCCGGCAACTGGAACTATGACGGACAGTGCTCACCTTTCCAGGCACAGATCATCAGCGACATTATCCAGGGAAAGAAGACAGTTACAACAAAGAAGATTATCAACGAAGAAAAAGGTTTTGATGCTAAGACTCTTACAGATGACGACATCAATACTTACGGTTTAGGCGAATAATTATTGAACCTACCTAAATGGCGCGGCTGGGCTGTGAAACAATCAGCCCGACCGCGCCATATTATTAGCACTTAGCGAGGTTCTTTCGAGCTTAGTGCGAGATACACATGAAAACTTGGCGAGGTTCTTTCGAGCCTAGTTGGAATGTGAATTTATAACGGAGGAACGGTTATGCAGGAAACTACATTACTGCAGATGCGAAATATAAATAAAGTTTTTCCGGGCGTTAAGGCCTTAAGCGATGTGGATTTTACTTTAAGAAAAGGTGAAATCCATGCTTTGATGGGTGAGAACGGTGCGGGAAAATCTACGCTTATAAAGATTCTTACGGGCGTATACGGAATGGATGGCGGCGAGATAATCGTCGAAGGCGAAAACGTAACGATTCATTCTCCTCAGGATGCTCAGAATAAAGGAATCAGTACGGTTTATCAGGAGATTACTCTCTGCCCTAACCTCACGGTTGCGGAGAATATGTTTATAGGCCGTGAAGAAAGCGCACTGGTAAGACATAAATATTATGAAAAACGCGCAGAAGAAATATTAAAAAAACTCGGTATTCCCGCCAGAGCGGCTCAGCAGCTCGGAAGCTGTTCGCTCGCAGTTCAGCAGATGGTTGCGATTGCACGTGCGGTTGATATGGAATGTAAGGTTCTCATTTTGGACGAACCTACTTCTTCTTTGGACGACAAAGAAGTTAATATGCTTTTTGATCTCATGAGAGATCTTAAAAAACAGGGTGTCGGAATTATATTTGTTACTCACTTCCTTGAGCAGGTTTACGAAGTATGTGACCGTATAACGGTTCTTCGAAACGGCGAACTTGTAGGTGAATATTTGATAGAGGATCTTCCTCAGGTCGATCTCGTTGCCAAGATGATTGGTAAGGAACTCGACGAATTAAGCGATTTCGGAGAAATTGAAGAGAAGCAGTATAAAAGCGAAGATATATTTTATGAAGCGGAGTCTTTATCGAGCAGCGATGCAATGCCTTTTGATTTTTGCATTCACAAGGGCGAAGTTAACGGTTTTACCGGTCTGCTTGGTTCGGGACGAAGCGAGAGCGTAAGAGCAATATTCGGTGCAGACAAAGTTAACGGAGGCACCGTTAAGATAAAGGGCGAAAACGTAAAGATTACGAAGCCGGTAGATGCAATGAAACACGGCATAGGATATCTTGCCGAAGACAGAAAACGCGACGGTATTATAGCAGAGCTTTCCGTCCGCGAAAACATTATTCTGGCGCTTCAGGTAATGAAGGGATTCTTCAAGCCCATTTCCAGAAGTGAAGCAGAAGCATTCGCAGATGAATACATTAAGGTGCTTAATATCAAAACCGCCAGCAGAGAGACTCCCGTAGGATCGCTTTCCGGCGGCAATCAGCAGAAGGTTATCCTGGCGAGATGGCTTTTGACACATCCCGACTATCTCATTCTTGACGAGCCTACCAGAGGTATTGACGTAGGCACCAAACTTGAGATTCAGAAACTTGTATTAAAACTTGCAGAAGACGGAGTGAGCGTAACATTCATTTCGTCCGAAGTCGAAGAAATGCTTCGTACATGTTCACGTCTTATCGTTATGAGAGACAGACATGTTGTCGGAGAATTAAAAGGGCAGGATCTGAATCAGGCCCAGGTTATGAAGACTATTGCCGGAGGTGAGACGCAGAATGAAGGATAAATTTATAAGAGTCTTTAAAGGCGGCCTCGGCCAGCTCACGATTCCCATCGTAGCCATATTATTTTTGGTAGCGTTTAACCTGTTCAGAGATCCGTCGTTTTTCTCAATTGAAACCACACTTAACAACAACGGAAATCTGGTTCTTGCCGGAAACCTGATCAGTATTATAAACGGTGCGAGCGAACTCGCCGTTCTTGCAATGGGTATGACGCTTGTAACCGCAGCCTGCGGCGGACAGGATATCAGTGTCGGTGCAGCAGCAGCCATAGCCGGCAGTGCTTTTGTAAAAATACTTAAATCATCACCTGATATTACAGGCGTAACAGTTGTGGCGGCATTCCTTTTCGCATGTGTTGTGGCAATGCTTTTCGGAACGTTTAACGGCACGCTGGTTGCAGTGTTTAAGATACAGCCGATGATAGCGACGTTAATCTTATATACATGCGGTCGTTCGATAGCGTACTGGATTAACGGCGGTGCAACACCCACTGTCAGCAGTCCGATTATCAATGCAATCGGAAGCTTTATCCCGGGTGTTCCCATTCCCACGCCCGTATTAATCGTTGCAGGTGTTGCGATAGTATTCGTACTGGTATTCCACTTTACCTCTCTCGGACTTTTTACACAGTCTGTAGGTATCAACGGAAGCGCAGCCAGATTAAACGGAATCAATTCAACATTTATTAAACTTTTGTCATTTATCATTTTGGGACTTTGTGTTGCAGTCGCAGGTACCATCGGTGTCAGCCGTCTGGGACTTATCAACCATGAGACGCTTTTGCTTGATATCGAGATGGATGCCATCCTTGCAGTAGCCATCGGCGGTAACAGCTTAGGCGGCGGTAAGTTTAAGATAAGCGGAAGTATTATCGGTGCTTATGTTATTCAGATGCTTACTATTACGCTTTATGCCATGAAGGTTCCTTCCACGGATGTAAAAGCATACAAAGCTATAGTTATCGTCCTGCTGGTTGTAATCGGCTCACCCGTTATTAAGAGCAAATTCCAAAAGTACGTTGCGAAAATTAGAAGCAACAGACAAAGAGTATCGATGAAAGGAGCGGAATAGTTATGAGAAAGAACAAAGATTTTCGCAGAGAACCGCTAACCGATACTCAGCTTTTGATGACAATCACGATTTGCATATTTGTTGCCATGTATCTTCTGGCAATGGCCTTCCTTCAAGGCGGTTTCCTTCATGCGCAGCAGATATTCGATATGCTTAACGACAATGCCAGCCTGATAATCGTATCATGCGGTCTGACGATCGTAATGATTGGCGGCGGTATCGATATCAGTGTAGGTGCGGTAACAAGTTTGGTTGTTATGAGCTGCATACTGTATTTGAACAACGGCGGAAATATATTTGTATCAATTCTTCTTGCACTCGGTATCGGAGTTGCTTTCGGACTGGTACACGGCTTCCTGGTAAGCTATCTGGAAATACAGCCGTTTATCGTTACCCTTGCAGGTATGTTCTTTGCAAGAGGACTTACCACAATCCTTTCGGTTAATCCCCAGAAGGTGGATCACGAAGGCTTTGCAAAACTTCGCGATGCAAAAATTGTAATTCCCTGGCTCGGATATACGGCCAAAAACGGGAACAGGGTTCCTGCCCGTATAGAGCTTGGCGTAGTAGTTGCTTTTGTATGCGTATTACTTATTTTCGTATTACTTAAATACATCAAACTCGGACGTAACTTTTATGCGATGGGCGGCAACCAGACAAGTGCCCTGATGCTTGGCATCAACGTAAAAAGAACCCGCTTTATAAGCTATGTTTTAAGCGGACTCTTAAGCGGTATTTCGGGATATGTATTTATGATGCATACGGGTGCCGGAAACGCAACGAATGCTGCAGGTATGGAAATGAATGCGATTGCTTCTTCGATTATCGGAGGCACGCTTCTTACCGGCGGTGTAGGAAATGTTGTGGGTACATTATTCGGAACCCTTACACTTACAACCATCAAGAAGATAGTTGTTTCCAGCGGACTTAACGATCCCTGGTGGCAGAGCATTACCACCGGCGGAATGTTGTGCTTCTTTATTCTCTTACAGAGTGTTGTGCTTGCAAGGAGAGCAAAGAAGAAAAAGTCATAGGTTTTTCAGATTTTCATTTCCTCAATACTCCACCCTAATAAGGCAAAGGGCATTGGCCGGGGCGCAAGCTCCGGCTTTTGCTCGTTCTTTTGCTTCTATCAAAGCGGGAATGGAAGAGGCCTCGCGCTTTCCTTCTCCGACTTCAAGGAGTGTTCCGGTCATGATTCTTACCATGTGCTGCAAGAAACCGGAACCGTGATATGTAAAGGTTAAGTAATCACCGTTTTTCTCAATGACAATCGAATCCACTTTTCTTACGGTGGATTTTTTCATTTTGGGATTTGAACAAAAAGATGCGTAATCGTGTTCACCCGTCAGGTATTTAGCCGCTTTTCTCATTTCTTCGATATCGGGCTTGAAATCCAGGGCATAAACAAATTTTCTGTCAAAAACAGGCTTGGTATCACCTATGTAGCAGGTGTATCTGTAGGTCTTGCCGACGGCATTGTATCTTGCGTGAAATCTGTCGCTTGCTATAACACAGGAATCAACGCAGATATTGTCGGGAAGATATCTGTTTAAATAATCTCTGACAACTTCGGGCTTTTCGTCTGTTTTAAGATGTGCGTTACAGACATATCCTCTTGCACTGACGCCCGCATCCGTACGTCCGCAGCCTATTACTTCCACATCTTCGTCAAGCATTCTCGAGAGAACGCTTTCCATCTTCCCCTGTATGGTTTCCTCGACTTTGGGCTGATGCTCCCAGCCGTAGTATTTTGTTCCGTCGTATGTAAGTAAAAATTTGTAATTTGCCATTTTTTGATTCCTTTTAAGATATCTTTTATGAGGTGTTCAATTAGAGTATAAACGAGAATAAAGGGCACTAGCAAGAAAAAGTATCACTTAAAGATGCGTCAGGGGATGAAAAACCTCATAAAAGAAAACTATAAAAAGCAGGATTTTTGACGGACAAAAGAGGCTTGAAAAATGCTTGTTTTTCTTGACATTCAGCCCTTAAAAATATATGATATAAGAGATTAGGTTTATGCTTGTGGGAGGGCATTTTAATGGCAAAATATGAATGTAAAATATGTGGTTATGTTTTTGATGAACAGCAGGCCGGTGAGACCTTTGATAATTTATACAGTTGTC
>JAGCVT010000111.1 GCA_017962225.1 Lachnospiraceae bacterium | reverse complement strand
GTCAATGAAGAACTGCCTGAAATAAATCCACATCACGATTATTCCGACAAAATAAATCACAAGGAAGACGGATATTACGACTCCCGAAATGATATTAAGAATGTATATAGGAATATTAATAATTGCAAGGATAATTCCAAAGGCAAGAAGAAGTGTAAAGTACAGTTTTAACTTGCCTTTAATTCTAACTTTTTTAGCCATACATTTAACCTCTCGCAAAACACCCAAAAGATAAGTGTATTATACCACTTTTTTTATTCGCATTCCATTACTACATATGGTATATTAACGCGTGCGAACGCCATATAAATGCATTTTATTGTAGGAACAAAAAAAGGATGCGGTTTCCCACATCCTTTAAAGTTATTATTCTACTGAATAAGGCATTAATGCAACGTGACGAGCTCTCTTGATTGCAGCTGTTAAAGCTCTCTGATGCTTTGCACATGTACCGGTAATTCTTCTGGGAAGAATCTTTCCGGACTCTGATACGTATCTTTTAAGCTTTGCTGTATCTTTGTAATCTATCTCGTTATCTTTGCCACAGAATACGCATACTTTTTTTCTTCTGCGTATATTGCCTTTCCTCTTCATTGCAGGATCGGCTGTTTTATTATCTTTAACGAATGCCATGATTAATCCTCCTAAAAACTAAAACGGCATATCATCCTTTACTCCGGCGTCAATGTTCATGAAATCGCCGTCGTCCTGAATGGTATTATTCGAAGATGAATTTGCTTCTGTCTGTCCCCCGTTATTGCCTGAAGCGTTCTTGCTTTCGGCAAATTCCTGATCTTCGGCTATAACATCTGTTGTATAAACCTTCTGACCATCCTTGTTTGTGTAACTGCCTGTCTGAATACGGCCTGTTACAACAACCTTGATACCCTTTTTGAGATATTTCTCAGCAAACTCTGCTCCTTTTCCAAAAACAACGATGTTGATGAAATCCGTGTTGTTTTCTTCATTTCTGGAGAATCTTCTGTCTACTGCAAGAGTATATCTTGCAACAAGACCTGTGCCTTCACCTCTCATATCGGGATCTTTGGTTAAACGTCCCATAAGAATAACTTTATTCATATATACCTTCTTTCTATTGTTCGTCTGTTCTGACAACTAAGAATCTTAATACGTTGTCCATGATACGAACGCGGTTTTCGATTTCAGCGGGAGCAGTTGCTTCTGCATCAAAACGAATGAAATAGTAGAAAGCCTCGTGCATATGCTGAATATCATATGCTAATTTTTTCTTTCCGGCATCCTCAACTTCTGTGATTGTACCGCCGAATCTTTCGATGTAAGCCTTGCACTTATCAACTACCGCAGCTCTCGCATCGTCTTCGATCTTAGCATTGACAACAATACATAATTCATACTTATTCATGCTTGTTACCTCCTTTTGGTCTCTGGCCCTTACCTCATGTAAGAGCAAGGAAATTATTTCATCACGGACTTATATGATATCATAGCACTTTGCAAATCGCAAGAATAAATTTATAAATCCGCGAGTTTTTCTTTCTTATTTTATGACTTTCATGTTTTTTTCGATTTTGCTCCTGGTAATTTCTATCTGGTGACCGCAGGTCTCGCACTGAAGTCGGCAGTCACTTCCGACGCGGAGCACTTTCCATTTATTTCCGCCACAAGGATGCTTCTTCTTAAATTCCAGAATATCATTTTCGTGAATTATCATAATTCCTCTTGTAATTGAATTAAATCTGCGAGAATACTTCTCCGATTTTGCCTGCAATGCAAAGGTTTGCATATTTGTCGCGGGGTGTGGGCTGTAAGTTGATAAGCACGAGCTTGTTGCCCCTGTAATAATCGATAAGGCCTGCTGCGGGATAAACCGCAAGCGATGTGCCGCCGATAATGAGCACGTCCGCATTCTGGATGTACTGAACGGATTTCTGCATTGTAAGTCCGTCGAGGCCTTCTTCGTAAAGAACTACGTCGGGTTTTATGATGCCTCCGCACTTATCGCACTTCGGAACCATGTCCTCAGCCTCGTTGACTTTTTCTTTTATGGCCGCAAAATCATAAAAGGCATGGCACTTCATGCAGTAGTTTCTCTGCACGCTTCCGTGAAGTTCCATAACTTCTTTGCTGCCGGCGTCCTGATGGAGGCCGTCTATGTTCTGGGTGATGACTGCTTTTAACTTTCCTGCTTTTTCAAGCTCGGCAAGTTTAAGGTGTGCTTTGTTGGGCTTTGCACCTTCTAAAAGAAGTTTATCCTTATAAAACTTGTAAAACTCACTCGTTTTTCTCATAAAAAACGTATGGCTTAAAATCGTCTCGGGCGGATAATCGTATTTCTGGTTGTAAAGTCCGTCCACGCTTCGAAAGTCCGGAATTCCGCTCTCGGTGGAAACTCCCGCACCGCCGAAGAAAACAATATTGTCGCTCTCGTCGACCCACTTTTTCAAAGTAGCAATCTTCTCGTCCATAATAACCCCCTTATAAATTTACATCTGATGTCTTACGACTTTGTACTCGTCGCCGCACTGATAATACGGGCACTGATAATGCGAGTCCGTGTTTAAACGGATGTAATCGTCTTCGTCCATGCTCACGCAGCAGACGTATTCTTCCTCGTCATCGTCGAATACAAAGTTTGCACATTCTTCACATGAGATATCCATAATTTCTCCTAAAATAAAATACCCTTCATGCACAGATTCGGTTCCATGGTGTCAAAGTTCCAGGTGTGGAAAGAATCTGCGGCACAGAATTTATAATCGGGACAGTCGGCACATTTGCCTGTTTTACGAAAATCGTTTCTGAAATTAACGAATTTGTTTTCCCATACTTCTTTTAGGTTATCTGTTCTGATGTTGCCCTGAATAAGTTCGGGACGTCTTTCGATATCAAGGCATCCGCCGATATCGCCGTTGTACATGATACTTGCTGTGTAAACGCCTGCATTGCAGAGGAAATACCACTGTCTTACCTCACGCTCCATATCGGTACCGAGGTAATGCGAGCAGCCGTAGGTAACTTCCATTTTGCTTTCAAATCTCTTTTCGCGGATGAAATCAAACATTCTTATGTATTCATCCTTTGAAAGCATCAGATCCGGATTGTCTTTGGCTCTGCCTATCGGCTCAATGTTGATTACACGCCATGAACGAACGCCGACTTTTTTGAATTCCTCATACATTGCATCGAGCTCATCGATGTTTTTATGATAAATAACCGTCGTAATCTGCACGTGCGAAATGCCGACTTCGAGCATGTTTTTGATGCCCTCGATTGTCTTTTCATAACATCCGGGCGACTGTCTGAACCATTCGTGGTTTTCCTTTAGACCGTCGACGCTGACGGAAACCGTTCTTAAACCGGTTTCTGCGAGCTTTCTGGCGGCTTCCTTGTCTACCAGGGTTCCGTTTGAAGTCATGCCCCAGCCGAAACCAAGCTTGTTTGCTTCATCCATTATTTCAAAAAAGTCGGGGCGAAGCAGAGGCTCACCGCCTGTTACGCAGAGGCGCATTCTTTTTATGTTGAAATCTCTTTTAACCTGTTTTAATGCGGTAATTATTTCATCTTTTGTAAGCATTCCGGACACATCGATATCGCCACATCTTGAACCGCAGTGCAGGCAGTGCTCATTGCAAAACGGTGTAATTTCCAAGAAAAGAGACCTGAGCTCCGGATGGGGTCTCAGTGTCTCTTCTCTGTAATCAGCAAGCTGCTGCATATGATTGTTTTTAATTTCTGCATTCAGTCCGGAGTTGTTTTTTTTCTTCATCTTTTTCTCCAAACGTATCTTTTATTCGAACCAGTCAGGCGGTCCGTAAACCGTGGGTTCCATATTTAAATCGACATCAAAATCGTTTTCGTTTTCCTCAAACCACTCGGGAGGTCCGTAGACATCTTCGTTAAGATTAACCTCGGGATCGTACTCATCGGAATCGTTGAGCCATTCGGGAGGTCCGTATACATCTTCGTTCTGATTGATGTTCGGGTCGTAATCGTCCTCGTCAAAGGGCGGCGGTCCGTACATCGGCTCGGTAATGTTTATATCCGGATCGAAGTCATCGTCTTCGTCAATCCATACCGGAGGTCCGTACACATTCGGAACTTCGTTGTCGTCCGGGTTAAACATATCGGGAGGTCCGTATACACCGTCATTAATGTTAACATCCGGATCAAACCATTCGGGCGGTCCGTATACAGACGGCTGAATGTTGTTGGCCGCAAAGAATGCAACTCCTACCACGGCTGAACCGAGAGCACAAAGGATTAAAAGAATTATATGACCGATTCCGACGAATAAAAGAAGGATGGTCCACCAGCCGCTCTTTCCGGCATCACGCAGTCTTCTGACAGTAAGTGCAATCCAGGGAATAATTGAAAGGACGAGATATATAATTATCAAAACTGCGGGTATAAGCAGAATGAAATGAATTATATTCAAAAGAATGGATTCATCAACAAACTCCTGTAAGAGGAATATTCCCGAAGATAAAAGCATACCGAAAAAAGCAAGAATTCCCAAAATCGCATGGAACAGAAAAGCAAACCAGTATTCTTTTCTGGTGCTTGTTCCCTTGTAATTAAAAATTCCTGCCCATAATCTTATTTGTGCCGAGAAAAAATTTGCGTCTTTTCTTTCCATATTTTTCCCCCACTCCATAAACGGATTTATTCTTCCGTCTTTTCTTCCTTTTTCTCTTCTTTCTTTACACCCGGTACTATTGCCTCGGGATCGATAGGATTGCCGTTCTCATCTTTGCCGTGTGTAATGTTCTCATAAATAAGCTTAAACGCATGCTCCGAAAGGCCTGCGGTATTTAATTCTTTTACCTTTTCGGGAGAAACCACATCGACGATTTTTAAATAAACATCCGATCTTCTCGGAATTCTTTTCTTAACAAATTCTGTTCCGCTGATTGCTATGATAACAACGGGGCAGTTTGCCTTGGTTGCAATCTTAAAAGCACCGTTCTTAAATTCAAGCAGCGGTTTCTGTGTTCTGTTTCTCGTTCCTTCGGGGAAGATGAACACGCTGGTTAAATCATCCTTGATATAACCTGCTGCCTTGTTGATTGTAACTAGTGCGTTTTTAACATGGTCTCTGTCGATGGCCATAAAGCCGGATTTGTGCATCATGGCGCCTGTAAGAGGAATGTTGAAGTTTTCGGGCTTGCTGACAAAGACAAGCATATGTTTTCTGAGTGCGTAAATTACACTCATGGGATCGTAGTTTGAAAGATGGTTTGCAACTACTAAGAATCTCGTGCCGGGCTTGGGAAGCTTTTCCGCACCTTCAACGTGAACATGCACATTAAGGAAAAACAGTCCGATTCTCGTAGATTCGGTAAAAATCCATTTATAAAACTTAGAAGGCTTCGTAACTTCTTTTTTCTTGTTGATAAAAAGTGACCAGATATATAAAACTGCCCAATAAATCACTTCCCAAAGGATAATGCCGACAATAAGGGATGCAATGATAACCAGCACATTCCAGGGCAGGGGGAGTGAATACCACTTAAATAAAAAGGTTGATAAAGCAGCACTTAATATTCCAAGAATGGTAAGTATGATAAGCATTTTTTTCCTCTTTTCTTATATACGAATTAAATCTGTATTTTTATTGAATGATTTTTTTAGGATTAACCCAAGTTCAAGCCCGTTTCTTCGGGAAGGCCGAGGCGGATGTTCATGCACTGGATTGCTGCGCCCGAAGCTCCTTTTCCGAGGTTGTCGAAAATCGATGTTATAAGCACTCTGTCTTCGTTGCCCGTCACATAAATCTTCACATCGTCTCTTCTTGCAAAATCATTTGCGTGGAAGAAATTGCCGAGTTCTTCTTCCGAGCCGTAAGGCATTACTTTTATGAACTGTTCTCCCTCATAAAACTCTTCGAACATCTTCTGAATGTCTTCGGGAGTTGCTTTCTTTTTAAGAAGGTTCGTAAATACCGGGAAAGTAACTATCATTCCGCAGTAATAGTCGTCCACAACAGGTACGAAAAGCGGCTCCTGTGTAAGTCCCGAGATTGCTTTCATTTCCTTTAAATGTTTGTGCTTCTGTGAAAGCGCATACATTCTCGGAGCATATAAATCGTTTCTCTTATCCTCTGCTTCGTAAAGCGCGATGGCTTTTTTGCCTGCTCCCGAATAGCCTGAAAGTGCGTTGACGCAGACGGGATAATCGGTTCCGATAAAGCCTGATTTTATCATCGGATAAACATCCATTGCAAAGCCCGAAGCGTAACAGCCGGGAACTGCGATTCTGTTGTACGTTTTAATTTTATCCCTGAATTCCTTGCCGAGTTCGGGAAGTCCGTATGCCCAGCCTTCTTCGGTTCTGTGCGCCGTCGAAGCATCGATTATGACCGTTTTGTCGTTGTCTTTATCGATGAGACTTACTGCCTCAATCGCTGCCGCGTCGGGAAGGCAGAGGAATGTAATGTCTGATTCGTTGATAAATTTTCTTCTCTCGTCGGGATCTTTTCTCTTTTCGGAGTCGATGTGCAAAATCTTGATGTCGTCCCTGTTTTCAAATCGTTCGTTGATACGAAGTCCTGTGGTTCCTTCGCTTCCGTCTATGTAGACTTTTGTTTTCATTTTTATATTTCCTTTTTTCTTTAATACATGATTCTTAGACCCTTGGGGTAATGGTTTTTAAGGCTTCCGTTCACTGCCTTGCCCCATCCGAGCGATACGCTCATAAAAGAAACAAGCGTCCAGCCGTTCTCCAAATCCTTACGGATTTCTTCCCCGTGCCTGAATTTTAATGCCTCGTCTTCGTCAAGATCTGCAACTCTTTTACATTCTGCAGGTGATAAAACCATCGCCAGCGAATGCGAAGGTTCGAAGCGGTCTTTTTTAATATCTCCGAGATGGATGCCCGGACGGACAACCTTTAAGCCTTTTAAGTTTTTGTCAAATCCTTCGGGTAAAAGATATACCGAATCCTTAAAGCAGACCGTATTGTCTTTATCAAATTCGAAGCCGTTGAGATTTTCTTTTATGAACTCTTCGATTAACATCGAGGCTCTTTTGTCTGCACGGTCTTCTCTTTTTTTCTTTTTGCCGGACTCGCGGTCCTTTCTCTCGCCGTCTCTTTTGAGGATTGCGATGAAATGTCCTTCGCCGTTTATTTTATGAGGCCAGAGTCTGGCCGAGTTTCTTAATATGCTGTCGAAATATTTAAAGTTCGGAACTTCCGTAAGTTCAAATTCGGGATAGTTCTCGAGGAAATTCGTTATCTGTTCCTCATCCTCTGCGGGAGCAAAGGTGCAGGTCGAATACACGAGGTATCCGCCGGGAGCGACCGTTTTTACGGCCTCATCCAGAATGTCTTTCTGCCTTTCGGCGCACATTTTAACATTCTCAGGGCTCCACTCTTTTATGGCCGTTTCGTCTTTTCGAAACATTCCTTCGCCGGAACACGGCGCGTCCACAACGACCACGTCAAAGTATTCTTCAAATGTGTCCGCGATTTTTTCGGGTGTTTCGTTTAAAACCACCGCATTTCTTATGCCGCATCTTTCGATGTTCGAAGAAAGGATGTTTGCTCTCTCGCGGTTTATTTCGTTCGAAACCAGAATTCCCTCACCGCTCATAAAAGAAGCAAGCTGCGTGGATTTACCGCCGGGAGCTGCGCAAAGATCTAAGACCTTTTTGCCTTTTAAATCGCATATTCCCGCAATCGATGCCGCAACGGCCATCGCCGAGGGCTCCTGCATGTAAAACGCACCCGCGTCGTGAAGGGCGCTTCGACCGTATTTTTCGTCGGACGCCGCTTCAAAACCCGTGTCGCACCATGCAACGGGCGTTAATTCGTACGGGAATCTTTTCTTAAAATCTTCAACCGATATTTTCAGGGTGTTTACCCTGATGCCGGTTTTCTTTTTTTCATCATATGATGCCCTGAAATCTTCATACTCGTCGCCGAGCATTTCTTTCATTCGGTTTTCAAATTCTTCGGGCAGTTTTATCATTGTTCGTTTCCGTTTTCTTTACTGATCGATAATATTCTTAACACCCATGATGGTGTTGTAGGTTGCATTACCGATGTATGTATTCTGTCGGCTGTTTGCTGCATGAACGATCTTTCCGTCGCCGATATAGATTGCCGCATGTGTACAAACGCCGTTTTTACCGTAGATGATGATATCGCCCGGTTGTGCTTCCGCATAGGATACGAGCTTACCGTTGTTGTTGTACTGTCCGGAAGGAGTTCTGTCGAGGCCGTAACCGAAGTGTGCGTAGATAAGCTTCGTGAAGCCCGTGCAGTCGGTACCGGTTTCGAGTGAGTTGCCACCCATTACGTACTTAAGCCCTACGAACTGGCACGCGTAATTAACCAGATCTTTTCTGAGCTGTGTTGTATCTTCGAGAGAATATGCGTTGCCTGCTGCCATTGCGGCCTTTCTTGCTGCTTCCTGCTCTCTGGCGATTCTTTCTCTTTCCTTACGCTCTTCCTCTTCCTTGGCAAGTCTGATGGCTTCCTCTTCTTCGAGTGTGATGCCTACGGAAAAACTCTTATCCACGAGGAGTTCCTCTCTCGTGTAGGGCTCGTCAAGCAGAATCTGCTCCGCAAGATGCTCTCCGTAAAGGAAATACTGGGACATTACGTAGCCTTCGGCGTTACCTGATTTGATTCTGAACCAGTCACCGTCTTTTTCGTTGATAAAGACTACCGAACCGTCATAAATCTTGGCCGTAGGCTCTGCACTCTGATCGGGAGCCACTCTTACATTTACGTATGAGTCAACGCACGCGATTCCTATCTGTCCGCCGAGCGTATTGCTTATATCCATGAGAAGCTGCGCTTCGGGGCTAATTACCTCTTTGTTACAGCCGTCTTCTTTTTCCATCTGTCTGGAAACACCGGTAATCTGAGCTTCCGCAACCTCATAGGAATCCATTCCGATTGAAGCATTAAACACAGCCTGCTGGCGGATTTTGGTGTTTTCCCACTGACCCATTTCGGTTTCGCCCGCAGCGAGACTTGAATATGAAGTTATAAACACGACAAAAAAGAGCGCACTTAAAGCCGCAGCCTGAATTGCACTTATTTTAGTTATGCTGAATCCCTTTCCCAATCTTAACATGTTCCGTCTCCTTTAAAGTTAACGCCTGTGTGATTGTTCTTTGTGTTACTTGCGGGTATTGTATCCCGTGGTTAAAACCGTTGCCAGAAGGGTTCCGTTCTCGTCCGTTAAAGACATTTCGTATACGCAGGTTGTCCTGCCCCATTTTATCTGCTTTGCTTCGCAGATAATCTTTTCGCCCCTGGCAATTGCGTTAAAAGTAATTGTTGAACTAAGTGACACGATGCCCGGCTCGTCATGGTTGGTAGCTACCGCAAAGGTAAAATCCGCGAGCGTAAAATAAACGCCGCCCATAACGTTTCCGACTGCATTCATATGTCTTTTATCAATCGTAAGACTGCATACGGCAGTCTTGTCTCCCACCGAATCAATCACCATTCCGTTTTCGGTGGCATATCTGTCGTTTTCAAAGAACTGTCTTATTTCGTTAATGTCTGTCATTTATTCATTTCCCATTTTTTATTTATTTCATCGACTCTGCGATGTATCTTGCCACATACACTCCGCTTGCGGATGCATGTGATAGAGAATGAGTTACGCCCGAACCGTCGCCTATTACGAAAAGTCCTTTGTTGCGCGTCTCAAGATTGTTGTCGATTTCAACTTCCATGTTGTAGAATTTTACTTCCACGCCGTAAAGAAGCGTATCGTCGTTTGCCGTACCGGGACAGATTTTGTCGAGTGCATAAATCATCTCGATGATTCCGTCGAGGATTCTTTTAGGAATTACAAGGCTTAAATCTCCGGGTGTTGCAGCGAGTGTAGGTGTTACATATCCTTCGCTGATTCTCTCGGTATTGCTTCGTCTTCCTCTGACCAAATCGCCGAAACGCTGTACGATTACACCGCCGCCGAGCATGTTCGAAAGTCTCGCAATGCTTTCGCCGTATCCGTTGCTGTCTTTAAACGGCTCGGAGAAATGCTTTGACACGAGAAGCGCAAAGTTGGTGTTTTCCGTATGTTTCTCGGGATCCTCGTAACTGTGTCCGTTTACGGTAATGATTCCGTTGGTGTTTTCGTTTACAACAGCACCGTGAGGATTCATACAGAAAGTTCTGACAAGGTCCTCGAATTTTGCCGTTCTGTAAACAATTTTGCTCTCGTAAAGTTCATCCGTGAGAGATGAGAAAATCTCTGCGGGAAGCTCAACTCTGACACCTATATCAACACGGTTTGATTTGGTCGGAATATCCAGGTCGTTACAAACCGTTTCCATCCATTTACTGCCTGAACGTCCTACCGAAATGATGCACTTGTCGCAGTCATATCTGCCGCCCGCGGTAATAACGGTATATCCTTCGCCGTTCTTTTCAACCTTTTCAACAGGAGTTCTGAAGAAAAATTCAACCTTATCCTTTAAATGGTTGTAAAGGTTTTCAAGCACAACGTAATTGATATCCGTGCCCAGATGACGAACCTGCGCATCGAGAAGGTGAAGGCCGTTCTCAAGGCACATTTTCTTAATCTTGGTATCGGCGGTCGAATATAACTTTGTACCTTCTCCGCCGTAAGCAAGATTTATCTCGTCCACATACTTCATCAGATCGATGGCTTCGTTTTTGCCGATGTACTCGTAGAGCGAACCGCCGAACTGATTGGTTATATTATATTTTCCGTCCGAAAAAGCACCTGCACCGCCAAAGCCGTTCATTATGGCACAAGTCGGGCATTTTATACAGTTCTTGACCTTAACTCCGTCAATCGGACATTTTCTCTTTTCAAGCGGATTTCCCGCCTCAAAAATCGCTATTTTTAAATTGCTGTTTAACTTTGTCAGTTCGAACGCCGAGAATATGCCTCCGGGGCCCGCGCCGACGATAATAATGTCATATTTCATGCTAATCCCCCATTCTTGCCCATTATCCATTAGATTATATCACTAAAATCAAATATTATCCATATTTTATGTAAACTTTTATCATAAAAAAAGTGGTGCTTTTTAAGGCACCACTCTGTCTTTTATGATTTTTATCCTAGTTGTTCATCATGTATGAGAATACCAAGTACGCAGTCTTTAATGCGTCATGACGAATTCTGTCATCTTCGATTGAAAAAATGTTGTCTGCAATTACTTTCGTATCGCTTACACCTTCAAGTTTGACTACAGTCTTGCCTTCGGTATCAATGTATCTTTGTCTTATGTGCTCGTCTACGATTCCGTTGTTGGCGATGACGATGTCGATTTTACGGTCTTTCAGATAATGGTTAAGGACGTCGATATGGTCTCCGACATTGTAGCCGTCGGTTTCGCCGGGCTGGGTTACCAGGTTGGAGATATACATAAGCGGAGCCTTGGCAACTTTCAGGGTTTCAACCACTTCTTTTGAAAGAAGGTGGGGAAGTATACTTGTGTAAAGACTTCCGGGACTGAAGATGATTAAGTCTGCCTCAAGAATTTTGTCTTTAACTTCTTCGCAGATATGAACATCATGGTCGTAGTAAAGTCTTTTTATGTCTTTTATGTGCTCGCTGACACATTCCTCGCCGATAAAACTGCCGTTATCGCCTTCGCCGACTAAGTCAACTTTTTCCTCTGTGAGAGGAAGCACTGTACCTTTAACCTGAAGAAGCTTGGCCATATATTTTGTAGCTTCCGCAAGGCTGCCTTTGGTATCGATTAATGCAGCAAGCATGATATTTCTGACAGGATGGTTGTGAAGAGAACCCTCCTTGGAAAATCTGTAGCCCATCAGTTTTACAAAGTCCGAATCCACATTTGCCATGGAAAGAAGCACTTTTCCGATGTCGCCTACTGCAGGAATATTTAATTCTTCCTTCAAAACGCCGGTACTTGAGCCGTTATCACTGACCGCAATTACGGTAGTAACATCGAGCGGAAATAATTTTAATCCGGAAAGCACACAGGAAAGTCCTGTCCCGCCGCCGAATACTACTATTTTTTTCATCTTTTATCCTCGCTAAAATACACCGTATAAAAGTGTCCTAAAAATCTTCCCTGTATATAAAATTTTATCAAAAAAGGGGTTTCTTAGAAACCCCTAAATTTTTACATTGCACCGCTGCCTTTTAAAACAACCCAGATGGTTTTGAAGATGATTCTGAAATCTCTTCCCATGGTCCATTTTGTGATGTATTCACGGTCAAGTCTAACCACTTCCTCAAAGTCTGTAATTTCGCTTCGGCCGCTTACCTGCCAGAGACCGGTAATTCCGGGCTTGATTGTCAGTCTTGCTCTGTGATGAAGATCGTATTTATCCCATTCATCAGGTGTTGGCGGACGTGTTCCGACTAATGACATCTGTCCCAATAAAACATTGAAGAACTGCGGGAACTCGTCTATACTGTGGTCTCTCATAAACTGACCGAGGCCTGTTTTTTTCTTTCCGCTTGCGGTAACTTTGTTTCCGATAATTCTCGGATCGAAATCGAGCTTAAACATCATTCCGTCAGCATTGCGGTTCTGGTTCATGTATTCTTTTTTTCTTTCCTCAGCATCGGGATACATCGTACGGAATTTGACGATTTTAAATCTCTTTCCGTTACGTCCGATTCTCTCCTGTGTAAAGAATATATTTCCGGGAGAGGAAATAAAGATAAGCGGACCGAATATAAGTGCCAGAACAATTGTAATCAGACTTCCTGCAATTCCCGCAAAAATATCGATTATTCTCTTTAAAAGAAGCTGTCTGGGTGAAGCGTAATTTAAGCTCATTGTAACAACGGTCTGTCCTGCCACACGCTCGACAATCTGATCTTTGTTTTCAAATTTTACGAGGTTTGCAACCGAGAAATGAACCGTTACGCCGGTTTCAAAAAGTCTGTCGATAACTTTTTTCACCTTGGGATCGCTCGCTTCTCCGAAGAACATGACTTCGTCAACCCATTCCCTGCACACGAACTCGGGTGCTTTTTCAAACGGGCATACCACGGGAACTCCCTGTATTTCTTCTTCTCTGGCGGGATTATCCGTCAGAACAATGCCCTGGATTACGAACATCTCGTAATTGTGCATATAAATCTCTTCAAGAATGGATTCGACTTCGTCTCTTGCCGCAATAATAAGCAGTGAGCGGATTCCTGCCTTGTTCATTCTTGAAAGGATGAGTTTTTTATAAATTATTCTCGTGACATATGAAAGTGCGAGATGAATTGCCCCGCAGTAGAATATGGTCAGTCTGGATATTTCGTTGGCGTACTTTGTGACATATAAACCGAACGCAGTCACCAGAATAATAAGAATAATATGCTTGATGGTGGCTGTCAGTTCGGAGTAAAGTCCTCTTTTTAAGACATTTTTGAAGGTTTCGTTAAAGTAAGTTATAACGAGTTCATCAATTAAAAGGAAAAAAGCAACCGCTAGATAAGTATCGCTGTGCCAGAATGCCAGTTCTCTGTGACGGATGAAATAAGCAACAACATAGGAAATCTGGAGACAAATTATCTCCAGCAATATAAAATCCCAATGCTTAAGCCATCCCTTTGGCTTCTTTCTGTACATACAACACCTTCCCCTTAGCTGCTTTTATGTAAAAATCATTTGTTGAAAAGGATTATTCTTCTTCCTCTTTGTTACCGTAGTTTCCGTAGTAATTACCGTAATATTTGCCGTAATACTTGCCGTAGTATTTGCCGTAATAGCCCTTGCTTGTAAGAGCTACTTCGTTGAGCACGCATCCTAAAATCTTACATCCGGCTACATCAAGCTGCTCCATGCTCTTTCTGGCAAATCTGTAACTGATGGTTCCCGCCTTAACTACAAGTATTCCGCCGTCACACTGCTTCGAAATGATAGCTGCATCGATTACGGAACCTACGGGAGGTGTATCCACAATGATGATATCAAATAATTCTTTTGCCTGATTCATAAACTGTACGAATCTGTCGCTTCCCAAAAGTTCACTGGGGTTGGGCGGTACGGGGCCTGCAAACACAAGGTGGAAATTAGGTACATCCGTAGAGCATACAACATCCTCAAACTGAACTCTGCCGATAAGAAAATGGGAAAGTCCGTACTGAACCCTGCCCTTTTTATAACGGCTCTTCATAACGGATTTACGAAGATCGGCGTCAACAAGGAGCGTTTTCTTTCCTGCCTGAGCGAAGCTTAATGCCAGTTCGAAAGAAACCGTACTCTTTCCTTCGTCGGGTGTTGTACTCGTAAAAAATACAGTCTTAACATCCGAACCCGAAAATTCTATATTTGTACGAAGCGTCTTAAATGCTTCCTGTGTTCTGAAATCAAGTTTTTTCTGTTTAAGAGATAATTCCTGCATTTCTAGTTCCTCCTTGCTTTCTTTTTCTTTTTGGATGCATCTTCTTCATCCTGCATCAGAGGAATCATAGCGAGTGTGGTCATTCCGAGATATTTCTCAACGTCCTCACTCGTTTTGATTGAATCGTCAAAATAAAATCTTAAGGTAAGAATACCTGCCATTATTACAACACCGATTGCAAAACCGATGAGTGTGAATTTCTTTTTGGAAGGCTTTGAAGGAGTGGTCGGAAGGTTTGCAACATCAACCACATTTACTGCTTCAATATCCATTACGGACTGAATCTGAATAGCTGCCACGTCACGAATAGCATCTGCTATAATACGTGCTCTCTCAGGATTTGCATCTTCGACGCTGATACTGATGATACGTGTCTCTTTGGTGTTGCTGACCGAAACTTTACCGACAAGCTGACCATAGCTTTCGGGAAGCTGAAGATTGTTAATAACCGTCTCAAGAACGTAACGGCTTGTAATAAGAGCCTCAAAGTCTTTTGTAAGCAGTGTTGAAAGCTGTGTATCGGAATATGTAACCGAATCATTTGAACTGTTTTTGCTTAAGATATAAATCTTGGTGGAAGATTTATACTGAGGCGTAATGATAAATGCGCTTATCGAAAAACCGATAGCCGCCGTAATAATGCCCGCAATTGCGATAAGCCATATCCAGTGCAAAAGATACATTAGTATTTCCGCTACGTCAATTTCCTGCTCGTCGTCTTTTTCTTTTTGATAAATGATTTTATCCATTCTTTTTTCCCTGTTTTCGTTATTTCTCTTTAGCCTGATATTTAATCAAGCTCGAACAATTCAACTGCATTTTTGAAAAGAATCCTGTCCACGTATTCTTCGTCGTATCTCGAGTATAAATACTCTGCACATTTTTTCATACGCGGTGCTCTGTTTGAATTGTCGTGTGCATCCGTTCCTATCATGCCTACAAGCTTTCTTCGAAGCAATCCTTTTACAAACTGCTTTGTAAGAAATCCGGCATCTCCGGTTACGCTGGAGGCATTTACCGTTATCACGGCGCCGACTGCTTTTAAATGTTCAATCTTTGAAGTATCTTTTCTTAATTCAAGATATCTTTCAACATGCGCCAGTATCGGAGTAAATCCCATGCTCTGTACCGTTTCGACGCCTCTTCGTATTCTCGAGTACTCATCGTCCGGGTAAAACTCTATCAGCAGATAATCCTTGCCGTTCATCAGGCTTATTTTTCCCTCGTCAAAAGCCTCTTCCACATCGCTGAAATACATGACTTCGTTTCCGAGATAAAATTTTAGGGAAATGCCTTCTTCTTCGGCTTTCTTTCTTATTTCTTCCAAAAGTTTTCCGGCTGATTCGGGCGAAACATTGTGATGCGCTTTTTTAAAATGCGGAGTCGCTATCATTCTTGTGATGCCTTCATCCTGAGCGGTTTTAAGCATTTTCATTGTGCTTTCAAATCCGTCGGAACCGTCATCAACTCCGGGAAGAATATGACAGTGGATATCCACCAGTTCTTTGGCGGGATAATAATCCGTCATTAATTCTTTTCCTCATTTTCTTTGGACAAATCCACCATTTCTATTTCTTCATCGGAATATGCAAACTTTTCTCTGTAATTCATATGAAGATCGATGTCGGATTTGACATGACTGATACTTTCGGCGGATTCGGTCGTTACAGCTTCGGTATTGTTTTCGGGTGTTTCAAGTGAGATCTCTTCATTTGAAACTTCCGTTTCCTCAAGCTGGCTTAAATTAAATCCGTCGTCTGCGGTCTGTACCGGCTGGTAAGTATTTTTTGTAACTTTTTTCTGAATTAATTTGAAACCTCTCTGAATGCCTCTGCCGGCAATTCCGGCTCTGTCCCAGATAAGCTTCAAAAGAAGTATTACCAGTATCGCTACGGCAAATAAACCGAGAATAATGAATGATTTGGTATTTTCATTCTGCCAGGGTTTATTCTTCTGTACCGCATTTATATTTTCTATATTTACATTACCCGGCACATCTTCCGTGTTGTTTTCGGTCAAAACATTTTCTTCGTTTGCCGTCAAATCTTCGGTTTCGGTATTTGTTTCTTCCAAAACTTCTTCCGTATTGTCTGTGCCTTCGGCAGTGTTTTCTGTTTCTTCGCTCACCGTTTCATCTTCGGGAGCTTCCATATTGACGGTAATTTTGTATTCGAGAGGTGTGCGGTTGTCCTGAGTAACGAGAAGAGTAATCTCGTTGACACCGGCTTCAAGTCCTTCGGGATCCGAAACTGTTTTATAGCCTTCGGGAACACCGAATTCAAAATTTTCCGTGTATGCAATATCTAATGTGTATTCTTTTACATCAGCAGAAAAGTCGGGAATGTTTTCCCCGTTAAACATAATGAATTCGGGCGCTTCTGCCAAAGGTGCGGTAATGTGAACCGGTACCTCGGGAAGCTCTGTAATTTCAAGTGCTGCACCATCATTGTCGGTTATTGCGGAACTCTCCACTTTTACGGAGGATTCTCCTCCCATTACAGCATGGAAAGTAACCATGACTCTGACTCTTCCGCCGTCGGCAGAAGTTCCGCTTACGTTGATTCTTCCGTTTCCGCCATCATTGGCTCCGCCGACATATGTCAGGTAATTTTCGTCATAAACAATTACCGCTTCGTAATTGCCGGTTCTTTCTCCGTTGTCTCCGCCGAAATAAAAACCTATATTAAAGTCCTGTCCTGCAGTAGCATTGTATTCCGTTGAACCCGTATATACTATACCTTTTGCATCTGCAGAAATGTCATAAGCAAAAAAAACAGCAATCGCAGTTACAAACCCCGCTACGATTGTAGTTATTTTTGCCCATGAAATCCGACCGTGTTTAATTTTATCTTCCCCTTTAACATCAAACGAAAGAGTAGTCAAACCTTCGTCCTCTTTTTTCTTTATTATGTCTGTATCTTTTAGTAAATCATCTTTTTAATAATATGAAAAACTTCCATACATTAAAAAACATTATGCTTAAATGAAGTCTTATGTGAAGGTCTTTCGAAAAACAGGGCCTGCCCCGCCGAAACGAGGCAGGCCGCCACACTTTAAAACATCATGCATAATGATTTAAGGCAAAGAAATTATTCTATGCCAAAAGGTTTTTTAGGCTTTGAACTTCTTAAAGCAAACTGCAGCACCAAATAATGCTACAAGACTAAGAAGACCTGTCACTGCTATAGTTACACCTGTCTTGGGTGAGATTTTACCCTTAACAACGATAGCTACGGGTGATAATGAAGTGTAAGTCGCGGTTGCTTCGCCGTTTACAAGACTTACCATACGGAGATTCTCCCATGTACCATCTGCTTTCTTATGAAGAATAGCAATGTTCTGTCCGGGATTAAGAGCTGATGTCACTACTGTAATATCTGTGGCTTCTGTAAGATTATATGTAAGGCTGAATACCTTAATAACCTGTGCATCATCTCCGAAGAACTGTTTAGCTGCTGCTCTAGCTTCTGCCCAAATATCTTCACCTACTGCTGAAGCAGGAACATCTGTATGATCCTTTGTAATATATGCAGATACGTCAAATCCACCATTTCCGGAATTCGTGGTTGTTGTTGACGGACTGGGAGCTGCTAATGCTGTTAATGAAACGCTTAATCCCATTACCAATGCTGCAACTGAAGCAATTAATTTGGAAAACTTTTTCACTGGCATGTCCTCCTTTCTTAGAATGTGTGGCTGTATGAAGTAGTATTAACAACCTCATAGATAAACTTATGTTACCCTCTTGTTTTAAATATGTCAATCAAAATGTGAACATTTTGTTAAAACTTTAGTATTTTAATTGAATAAATAATACTTTTTATTTAATATTATTATTTTCTATAAATATATGTCCTTTTTTTGACCTTTATTATGTAAATTATCAAAGAGGGAATGTATCTTTTAGGAGAACCCTGAAAAAAGATCCTCCCCATAAAACGTAAAAAAGACAGTCATTTCTGAACTGTCCTTTTTAGAGAAGGTATTTCTTCTTATGGGGTATAGCAAAAAACTATAATGTATTGGGGGGTTACAAGTAATAATATACCAACCCCCCTTATATTTCGCAATCCGCGAAATTCACAAACTTGTCAATGGTTTTGCATTTTCTTTGTGCAATTTTACCAAGCGACGCCCGGATTCATGACATTGTTGAAGGTTTTCTCAAACTCTTCACGCGTAATTCGCTCTTTTTCCATAAGAAGTTTTGATACTGCATGAAGCACGTTTTCGTGCTCTTTCAGGATTTTCTCCGCTTCTTTATAGCATTCGTCGATTATGCGGCGAACTTCATCGTCTATTTCTGCCGCAGTCTTGTCGCTGTATGCTTTCGTATGCGCAAGATCACGACCGATGAATACTTCATCGGAATCTGTCTCGTAATTAATCATTCCGAGCTTTTCGGACATACCGTATCTTACTACCATGCTTCTTGCGATTTCGGTTGCATTCTGGATATCGCTTGATGCGCCGGTTGTAATATCTTCTAAAATAAGCGCTTCCGCAATTCTTCCGCCGAGGGAAACCATGATTCTGTGTTTCATCTTTCCCTTTGTGTTAAACATTTCATCGTTTTCGGGAAGAGGCATTGTATATCCTGCTGCCGATACACCGGTTGGAATGATGGAAATTGTGTAAACAGGATCCATATCGGGAAGCACGTGGAAAAGAATCGCATGACCGGTCTCGTGATATGCGGTAATTCTCTTTTCCTTTTCGGAAACGATTCGACTTTTCTTTTCTGTACCGATTCCGGTTTTTATGATTGCTTTCTTAATATCTTCGCTGTTGATGTACGCGCCGTCACGCTTTGTGGCAATTATTGCGGATTCATTTAAAAGGTTTTCAAGATCCGCACCCGTATAGCCTGCAGTGGTTCTGGCGATTTCCTCAAGGTTAACGTCGCTGCCCAAGTTCTTATTCTTCGAATGAACTTCAAGGATGGCTTTTCTTCCCTTTACGTCAGGGCGTCCAACCATAATCTTTCTGTCAAAACGTCCGGGACGAAGAATCGCCGGGTCGAGAATATCCACACGGTTTGTGGCAGCAAGTACGATAATACCGCTGTTCTCCGAGAAACCGTCCATCTCAACGAGCATCTGGTTTAAGGTCTGCTCTCTTTCGTCATGTCCGCCGCCCATACCTGTACCACGACGTCTTGCAACGGCATCGATTTCATCTATAAATACGATACAGGGCTTGTTTGCGTTGGCTTCTTCAAAAAGGTCTCTGACTCTGGATGCGCCGACACCGACGAACATTTCCACGAAATCGGAACCTGAAATGCTATAGAAAGGAACTCCTGCTTCGCCTGCAATGGCTTTGGCAAGAAGTGTCTTACCTGTTCCGGGAGGGCCCTCAAGAAGAATGCCCTTGGGAATTCTTGCGCCCATCTTGGCATATTTGCCGGGGTTTTTAAGGAAGTCCACGATTTCGCTTAAGTCTTCCTTCTCTTCCTCAAGTCCCGCCACGTCGGAGAGTTTCTTTTTGTTGTCTCTTATCATTTTGGCACGGCTCTTGCCGAAATCCATGAGTTTATTGTTGTTTCCGCCGCCTGCAACCGATGACATCATGTTGAGCATGATGACAAAGAAGAATACGCAGACTACTGCCATGATAAGTGTGGGTAAAAGAGAAATAAACCAGTTTTCACCGGGAACTTCGCTTACCTGGGGATCGAGACCGTAGCCTCTTAACCACTCTTCAATTTCAGCCGTATCGGTTACATACAGCACTTTCTCCTGGCCGTCTTTTAGGGTTACTATAACCGATCCGCCTCTGGAGTTTAGCTTCTGCTCGATTTGTGCGCCCGTAACCATGTCTTCTTTTAACTGCGTTTCGAGCATGCCCTTTGTGTAGGGCTTGATGCCCATCAGTGCATTCGTATCCAGTTTGGAAACGAAAATGCCTATAATGAGCAGTATCGCTATTAATAATAATGCGCCGAATAATCTCGGCCCTCTTCTGTTATCCACAAATGCCTCCTGAATTTTGTCTCATTATTTTAGTACTTCATCATCAATATGAACTCTTCCTATATAAGGAAGGTTTCTGTATTTCTGATCATAGTCAAGTCCGTAGCCGACCACGAAATAATCGGGAACCTGAAATCCGATATAATCAACGGGAACTTCAACCACTCTTCTTTCGGGCTTGTCAAGCAGTGTGCAGAGCGCAAGGCTCTCGGGCTGTCTCGATTTTAAAAGATCCATCAGATGGCTTAAGGTTCTGCCGGAATCAATGATATCCTCAACAACGATAACATTTTTACCCTCAATGCCTTCTTCTAAATCTTTTATGATCTTAATATGTCCGCTGGATGCAGTTCCCTTGCCGTAGCTTGAACACGACATAAAATCAATCTTTACGTCAAGATCGATTCTCTTAGCAAGCTCGCACATAAAAAAGCTGCCGCCGCGAAGAATACAGATAAGAAGAATTTCCTTGCCTGCATAGTCTTTGGTAATCTGTTCTCCGATTTCACGGATTCTTTTATCGACTTCCTCTTCGGAAATCATAACTTCGATTCTTTCCATATTTATCTTGTATGATTAATTCAGAAGCTAATTAACATACATTCCTTTCTTTTTAATAACTGTGCCATAATACATTCAGATACTGCGGACTTTAAATTATTATTCTGTAGCATTGACTACTTAGTAGGAGTGTATTGCCATTGCC
>JAGCVT010000110.1 GCA_017962225.1 Lachnospiraceae bacterium | reverse complement strand
TTGCTAAATAATCAAGCCCACCTTCGCCATTGATATATTCTAAAACAATCTTTTTCTTAAATTCAAAGGAATATTTTGACATAAAAATACCGACCTCCAATCGTTAGATTTTTTGGGTCTAACTTTTGGGGGCCGGTACATGCCTCTTCTTTTTTATAATCATGTTGAAAGGTCTGTCCCCCTGGTTCGAAAAGAACCACAAGAACCGTCCCTCTGGTTCTTTTACGAGTAGAATTAATGGTAAGGGTAAAACGCACGTAGAAAAAAGAGATGTCAGAAGGGGAGCTACGCGCATAAAAGAAGTAAAGGCAAAAACGCACGTAGTAAAAAGAGAGAACTTCCGGAATCCTACGCGCAAAACAAGAGAAAACAGCAAACCGCACGTAAAAGCAGGAGGGAGCGCCGGCAAAACTACGCGCAAAACAAAAGAAAAGCACCGCAGGCGCGTATATACGCTGCGGTGCTTATTAATATTTCTTTTGTCAACAATTTATTTTAACTTAAACAGCGTTCCGATTACGCCACGGCCGAGGGATGCGCCGACATTTCCGCCGAGGGTCTTGCCGAACTTGCCGCCTACGGCGCCGCCGAGTGCCTTGCCTGCTTCACGGCCAACTGTACCGGTTACGGAACTTGCAACTGACTTACTTGCGCTCTTGATGGCTTTGTTTCTGTCATCGATCTTTTTCTGAGCAGCCTTCTGTTCAGCAAGTGCAGCTTTCTCAGCAGCCTTCTGTTCAGCGAGAGCCTGTTTCTCGAGTGCTTTCTGCTCTGCGATAGCAGCCTTCTCTGCGGCCTTCTGCTCTGCGATGGCAGCCTTTTCTGCAGCCTTCTTAGCTTCAGCTTCCTCTTTGAGACGTAACTTTTCAGCCTCAGCTTCTTCTGCAGCCTTTACTCTTGCTTCTTCATCGGTGATGGCCTTTCTCTGAAGGAATTCGTAAGCCGAATCTCTGTCAACTGTCTCGATGTATTTTACATAGAGCATATTAGCCTTAATTGACGAATCTCTTACGTTGTCGTCGATTGCGCCCATCTGGCTTGAAGGGGGCAGGATGTTGCACTTCTTAACGATTGTGGGCACTGCCTGTTCATCGAGAACTGATACGAGTGCTTCGCCGATACCGAGTGAGGTGAGTGTTTCAAATGTATCGAACTCAGGATTTTCTCTGAAGGACATACATGCAGCCTTGGCATCCTTAAGCTCTGTGGGTGTGTAAGCACGAAGAGCATGCTGAATCTTTGTACCAAGCTGGCTTAATACGCCGTTAGGAATATCCTTGGGATTCTGTGTGATAAAGAAGATGCCGACACCCTTTGAACGGATGAGTTTTACGATCTGCTCAATCTTGTCAAGCAATACCTTTGATGCGGAATCAAAGAGCATATGTGCTTCGTCGAAGAAGAACACGATTCTGGGCTTCTCAAGATCGCCTGCTTCGGGAAGTGTTTCGTAAAGTTCCGAGAGCATCCAGAGAAGGAATGTCGAATACATTGTAGGATTATTGATGAGCTTCTGGCAGTCGAGCACCTGAATGTTGCCCTTGCCTGTAAAATCACAGCCGATCCAGTCGCGGATGTTAAGCGCGGGTTCGCCGAAGAATAAATCTCCGCCTTCGCTTTCAAGCGCGATTACGGCACGGATGATTGAGCCGAGAGACTGTTTTGTAATATTTCCGTATGTAAGTGAAAAGTCCGATGCGTTCTCGCCTACGAATGTAAGCATGGATCGAAGGTCCTTTGTATCGATTAAAAGAAGACCGTTGTCGTCGGCAATCTTAAAAATAACTGTTAAAATATCGCTCTGTACTTCGTTAAGTCCAAGAATTCTTGCTAAAAGAAGCGGACCCATTTCACTGATTGTGGTACGAAGAGGGAGACCTTTTTCACCGTAAACATCCCAGAAAGTTGTGGGGTATGATTGGAATTTAAAGCCTTCTTCAGCCAGACCGAATCTTTCTATTCTGCCTTTCATATCTTCTGTTTCAATGCCGGGATTACACATTCCCGCGAGATCGCCCTTAACATCGGCTAAAAATACGGGAACGCCACACTCTGAAAAGGACTCTGCGAGCACCTTTAATGTAACGGTTTTACCTGTACCTGTAGCACCGGCAATCATACCGTGACGGCAGGCCATTTTAGGAGATACGAATACTTTTTCGTCACCTGATTTTGCAATCCAGATTTTACTGTCGTTATACATTTTGTCACCCCTTTATATGTTATTTTTTGGAATACACCACTATGAAGTAATTATATTATAGTTTGTCCATTTTTTCTATATAAAAAAATAAGCCTTTGTGGTAAAATGTTTGAGAGAAAATGAAAAGAGAGAAAACATGGAAATCTGGAAACACAAAATTCAATACTACGAAACAGACAAAATGGGTGTAACTCACCATTCCAACTATATAAGATGGATGGAAGAGGCCAGGGTTGACTTTATGGAGAAAATCGGCTGGAGCTACACGATACTCGAGGAAAACGGCATTATTTCACCCGTGACGAGCATTGAATGCAAGTATGTCGCAGGTACGACGTTTGCCGAGACTATTTCCGTAGAGACATCCATAGAAGAACTTAAAAACGTAAAAGTCAGAATCAATTACGTGATGAAAAACGAAGAAGGAAAAGTTGTCTGCAAGGGAGCCAGCGAGCACTGCTTCCTAGATGCAAACGGCACTTTTATTTCCATCGCGAAGAAATTCCCCGGATTTTACGAGGCTCTTTTAGGTTCCATGGAAAAAGAAGACTGACACTGTTTGGACCGTTGCGCATGCTTCGGTCTTTTTGTGAATTTATGGGAGAGAATATATGCAGTACAGAAACGACAGAAACGGCAAACCGATATCGCTCATAGGCTACGGCTGTATGCGTTTTACGAAAAAAGGAACGGCCATCGATTTTGAGAAGGCCGAGAAGGAAGTTTTACGGGGAATCGAGCTCGGTATCAACTACTACGACACTGCCTACACATACGGCGGATCGGAAGAGTGCCTCGGCAAAATCCTTGCAAAAAACAACTGCCGCGACAAGGTTAACATCGCGACCAAGCTTCCTCAGTACCTCATAAAAAAATCAGAACAGATAGATAAATATTTCAACGAGGAACTCCGCAGGCTTCAGACAGATTACATCGATTACTATCTGATGCACATGTTCACCGACGTCAAAAACTGGGACAACTTAAAAGAATTGGGCATCCTTGACTGGATTGAAAACAAAAAGAAATCCGGCACCATCAGAAACATCGGTTTCTCATACCACGGCGACACGGATATGTTCATAAAAATACTTGATTCCTTTGACTGGGATTTCTGCCAGATTCAGTACAACTATGTCGACGAGCACACGCAGGCCGGAAGAAGGGGCCTTGAGGCAGCAGCCGCAAAAGGCATTCCCGTAGTCATTATGGAGCCTCTACGCGGCGGAAAGCTTGTTAATCTTTTACCCGATGACGCCAAAAAGCTCATAAAAAACAATTCCCACGGCTGGTCAAGCGCAGAATGGGGCTTAAGATGGCTCTGGAATCAGCCTGAAGTTACGTGCGTTTTATCAGGTATGAATTCGATTGAAATGGTCGAAGAAAACGTCCGCATCGCAAGTGATGTTAAGGCAGGAGCACTGACCGAGGACGATTTTAAGGTATACGAGGAAATCAAGCGTATTATCGGCGAAAAGGAAAAGGTAGGCTGTACAGGCTGCGCATACTGCATGCCCTGTCCTCACGGCGTGGATATTCCCGCGACCTTCCTCTGCTACAACAAAATGTACTCCGAAAACAAGACCGAAGGCAGATTCGAATATGCTAGAAACATCGGCATGAGAGAAAAGCCCGGTTTTGCGACTTTGTGCGTCGGCTGCGGCCTCTGCGAAAAGCACTGCCCTCAGCACATCCCCATCAGGGAAAAATTAAAAGAAGCAAACAAAGCGCTCAGGCCTCTTCCTTACAGGGTTGCGACGTCATTTTTGCGCAAGTTTACCATACATTAAAAACAATAAAAACTTGAAAAAACGCCCACTTTGTGAGAAAATATAGGGAGTTTTGGAGTTTTTTAGAGGATTAATATGAAGATTACAGACAAGATATTCGGAACACACAGCGAAAGAGAAATAAAAAGAATAAATGCAAAGGTAGATGCAATCGAAGCTTTAGCGCCTGAAATGAAGGCTTTAAGCGACGAAGAACTTCGTGCAAAAACAGACGAATTTAAGAAGCGTCTGGCAGCAGGAGAGACACTCGACGATCTCCTTGTAGAGGCATTTGCGGTTGTAAGAGAAGCAGCTGTCAGAGCTATCGGATTATATCCCTTCAGAGTACAGCTTATCGGTGGTATTATTCTTCATCAGGGCCGTGTAGCCGAAATGAAAACAGGTGAAGGTAAAACACTCGTTGCAACACTTCCTTCCTATCTTAACGCACTTGAAGGAAAGGGTGTTGACATCATCACCGTTAACGATTACCTTGCAAAGCGTGACGCTACCTTAATGGGTCAGATACATGCTTTCTTGGGTCTTACTACAGGCTGTGTATTAAACAGCATGGAAAGCGACGAAAGACGTGAGCAGTACGCTTGCGATATTACATATGTTACGAACAACGAAATCGGTTTCGATTATCTTCGTGACAACATGGTTGTATATAAGGAACAGCTTGTTTTAAGAGATTTAAACTTTGCTATCATCGACGAGGCCGACTCGGTTTTAATCGACGAAGCAAGAACCCCTCTTATTATTTCAGGTCAGTCCGGCAAATCAACCAAGCTTTACGAAGCAGCCGATTACCTTGCAAGACAGCTTAAAAGAGGTGCCGATCTTGAAGAGCAGTCCAAGATGGATATGATTCTTGGTATTGAGCAGGAAGAGACCGGTGATTTTATCGTTAACGAAAAAGACAAGGCAGTCAATCTTACAGCAGAAGGTGTTAAGAAGGTTGAGCAGTTCTTCAAGATTGAAAACCTTGCAGATCCCGAAAATATTGAAATTCAGCACAATGTAATCCTTGCACTTCGTGCGCACAACCTTATGTTCCGCGATCAGGACTACGTTGTAAAAGACGATCAGATCGTCATCGTAGACAGCTTTACCGGACGTTTGATGCCCGGACGTCGTTATTCAGACGGTTTACATCAGGCTATTGAAGCAAAGGAACACGTAAAGGTTAAGAGAGAGTCTAAGACTTTAGCAACAATTACATTCCAGAACTTCTTTAATAAATTCCAGAAGAAAGCCGGCATGACCGGTACCGCTCTTACAGAAGAGAAGGAATTCCGTGAGATTTACGGTATGGATGTTATTGAAATCCCGACCAACGTTCCCGTTATCAGAATCGACGAAAACGATGCCGTATACAAAACAAAGAACGGAAAACTTAATGCCATCTGTCATGAAGTTGAGGAATGCCATAAGAAAGGCCAGCCCGTGCTCGTAGGTACGATTACCATCGACGCATCGGAAGAACTTTCCAGAAGACTTCAGAGACGTGGTATTCAGCATAAAGTATTGAATGCAAAGTTCCATGAAATGGAAGCTCAGATAGTTGCCGAAGCAGGCCAGAAGGGTGCGGTTACAATCGCAACCAACATGGCAGGCCGTGGTACCGATATTAAATTAGGCGAAGGTGTACCCGAACTTGGAGGCTTAAGAATTATCGGTACTGAGCGTCATGAATCAAGACGTATCGACAACCAGTTGAGAGGTCGTTCCGGACGTCAGGGTGACCCCGGTTCATCCAAGTTCTTCATTTCACTTGAAGACGACTTAATGAGACTTTTCGCATCCGACAGACTGATGACGATTTTCAACTCGCTCGGTGTTTCGGAAGATCAGGAAATCTCACACAAGATGCTTTCACGTGCGGTAGAAAACGCACAGAAGAGAATAGAGAACAACAACTTCGGTATCAGAAAGAATCTTCTCGAATATGACCAGGTTAACAACGATCAGAGAGAAATCATCTATGCCGAAAGAAACCGCGTGCTTAACGGCGACAGCATGAGAGACACCATTTATAAATGGGTTATCGATGTTGTGGAAAATGCAGTTGATTCTTCACTCGGTGAAGATTCTTCATGGGAAGACTGGGATCTTAACGAACTCAACATGGCCCTTCGCGCAGTTGTTCCCTTAGAACCGATTACTCCCGAAAAAGTTAAAGGTCTTAAGAAAAACACGCTCAAGCAGATGTTAAAGGAAGAGGCTGTCAAGCTTTACGAGGAAAAGGAAGCACAGTTCCCCGATCCCGAAGTTGCGCGTGAGACCGAACGTATAGTACTTCTTAAAGCTATCGACCAGAAATGGATGAATCATATCGATGATATGGAACAGTTAAAGCAGGGTATCGGAATGGTTGCCTATGCACAGAAGGATCCAAAGGTCGAATACAGAATGACCGGTTTTGACATGTTCGATGCAATGACCGAAGCCATCAAGGAACAGACAGTATTCATGATGATGCATGTGGTTGTTGAAAAGAAGATTGAACGTGAGCAGGTGGCTCAGGTAACGGGTACCAACAAGGACGACACTGTAGTCAGAGGCCCCAAGAGAAGAACGGAAGACAAGATTTATCCTAACTCTCCCTGCCCTTGCGGATCGGGTAAAAAGTACAAAAACTGCTGCGGCAGAAATGTATAAAAAATTTTTAACAGGGGGTACACCATGAAATTAGCTTATCAGGTTAACGACAAACCAAAATTCGGACAGGTATTGATTTTCGCACTTCAGCAGCTGCTTGCTATTCTTGCGGCAACAATTGCGGTTCCTGCCATCATCGGAAACGACATGTCACCTTCAGCTGCTCTTTTCGGCGCAGGTGTAGGTACACTTATTTACCTTTTATTTACAAGATTTAAGAGCCCCGTGTTCTTAGGTTCTTCATTCGCATTCTTAGGCTCTATGTTCGCAGCATTCGCAGGCGGCGTATCAATGTCACTCGGATACTTAGGACTTGTCCTTGGTGCAGCATTTGCAGGACTTGTATATGTAGTTCTCGCAATCATTGTTAAGTTTGCAGGTGTTGACTGGATCAACAAACTTATGCCCGCAGTTGTTATCGGACCTACAGTAGCCATCATCGGACTTTCACTCGCAGGAAATGCAGTAGGTGATTTATTCAAAGGTAAAGTCGGATACTTGGATGAAGAAGGTAACTTCATTTCTACAGCAAACATTTATGTATGTCTTGTCTGCGGACTTATAACACTCTTTGTTACAATGATTTGTTCAGTATACGGCAAGAAAATGATGAAGATGATTCCTTTTATCATCGGTATCGTTGCAGGTTATGCCATCGCAGCAATCTTTACAATCGTTGGTCTTTCACAGGGTGAGGTTGCTTTCCAGATTATTGATTTCACAGCATTTTCAAGTATGCAGTGGGTTCCTGATTTCACATTCATAAAAGCATTCTTCGGCGGCGCTTACAATTACGGCGAAGTCGGAAGCATGGGTGCTTACATTGTAAAGATATTAATGGCATATGTTCCCGTAGCATTTGTAGTATTTGCAGAACATATTGCAGATCATAAAAACCTTTCTGCTATCATTGAGAAAGATTTACTTAAAGAGCCGGGCCTTCACAATACCCTTCTTGGTGACGGTGTAGGTTCAATGGTTGGCGCATTCTTCGGCGGATGTCCCAACACCACATACGGCGAGTCAATCGGCTGCGTTGCTATTTCAGGAAACGCTTCGGTTATCACGATTTTTGTTACAGCTATCATGGCTATCGTAGCTTCATTCGTGGCTCCGTTCGTTACATTCCTTGCAACCATCCCTAACTGTGTAATGGGTGGTGTATGTGTAGCACTCTACGGTTTCATCGCTGTATCCGGTCTTAAGATGATTCAGAAATCCGATCTTGAAGACAACAGAAATCTTTTCACCGTATCTGTTATCCTTATCGCAGGTATCGGCGGATTAGTTCTCAAGTTTGGAAATATTGAGATCACAAAAGTTGCTTGTGCACTTATCCTTGGTATTATTACAAATATCGTACTCAAGGGTGGCTCAAAAAATAAAGAGGAATAAACAGAGGTAGTAATGAGCGAAACCACTAACGAAAACAAATTTGTTTACGGAGTTCTTGATAAGTTTGAACTTAAAAACTCCGCCACCGACGTTGCTGTTGTGGGCAGGGTAAAAGGAACTCTTAAAAGAGGTGACAAGATTTTCATCACCAACTACGGTGACGATGATGACGAGCTTGTAGTATCAAGCGTCGTTGCTCTCGAAGTCGAAAACAAAGATGCAGAGGAAGCAACGGATTGTTTTGTTGCGGTCAGAATCCGCGACGGTTTATCCGAGAACATCAAGCCCGGTTCTGTCATCCACAGCGAAAATGCAACAGAAGAAGAAATTCATTTGGCATATGTAACAGCCATCGGCGATTCATATGTAGGAAGAAGAGATCTCGAAATCTACGAGACCGAACTTTCGATTATGAGTATTACGGACTGTGCGGAAAGCTGGAGAATTTTCATAAAGCTTCATGAGAAAAAAGAAGGCGGATTTACCAAGGAAGAGATCAATGATTTCAGAAGAAAAATCGGCGTTATCTCACGTTCTCTGGGTAAAAAGGTTCTTGCTGCAGACGAAATTTATGTAGTAATGAGCAAGCGTACCGGCGAGCCTTATATGTTTTCAAGAACAAACAAATTCAAAGACGATTATGTTTGTTCACCCCCTGAAATTCATATTTTCTCAAAGCCTTACAAGGCAATGGGCGAAAAGCATTTTCCTTCAGATTTGTTTGAGCTTAAAAAGATTGAAAACGGCGAGAACGGCACAGGCATAAAGGATTTCCTGTTTGATGCGTTTTATTTAAACGGTGCAATGGGAATGAGAGTTAACTTTGAAGTCTGCGCAATCGGCGCTGAAAATATCATTCCGAAGCCCAACTACTTTGGCATGAAGAAGAACGAAATACCCGTTACCAATCCCAATCTTGTAAGATGGATGCTTTTACGAAGCCAGATTGCAAATCCTTCTACGGATGCGGAAAAGATGGTGGCAAAGATTTACTACAGATTCTTTGCAACGGAAGCCATGAAGGCTGATTTCGTTATTCCCGCAAAGGTTGTGGAAGACGGCGAAGCTGTTAACAACGAAAACGTACCTGAGGATTTAAAAGATGCCAACGGTATGGAATTAAAGAAACTTCGTTTCCCCATTATGGTTGGAAAGAACACAAGAAACCTTGTATTCCTTTTTACGGATATGAAGAGACTTCGCGGAATGTATGATGAAGAGTGGTCTGCTTTCTCACAGAAGCTCGAAAAATTCACCGACATATTCGATGTAGGCATCAACATTTCCAAAGATTATTCTCTCGGCTGCTACGTCAACAAAGACACCGTTGATGAGATTAAGAGAGTGTTCCTCGGAGTAAAGCCCGAAGACATTAACGACTCGGCTGTTTTACAGACTCCGGACGGCAAACCTTTAGCTAAGCCTGAAGAAGGAAAAGAAGACGATAAAAAAGCTGAAGAATAATATTTAATTTAAGGATTTACATTTTATTATTAAAGTGTATAATGAATAGAAAATTTTAATATATGAAAGGAGATAGTAAAATGATCGATCCTAAAACTATCAAATGGGAAGAACTCGGTTTTGGATATATCGAATGTGCTTATCGATATGTTTCAAAGTTTAAAGACGGAAAGTGGGATGACGGCGCGCTCGTCACCGATTCAAATATAGTACTAAACGAATGTGCATGCGTATTCCAGTATTCACAATCATGTTTCGAAGGCCTTAAGGCTTACTATACAAAGGACGGCAACATCGTTTGCTTCAGACCTGACATGAACGCAGAAAGAATGTATGATTCTGCATTAAGACTTGAAATGCCTCCTTTCCCCAAGGATAAATTCGTTGAAGCATGCGAAAAGGTTATCGCAGCCAACAAGGATTTTGTTCCTCCTTACGGAACAGGCGCTAGTCTTTACTTAAGACCTTTTATGTTCGGCTCAAATCCTGTTATCGGTGTTAAGCCCGCTGACGAATATGAGTTCAGAATTCTTGTAACACCCGTAGGTCCTTACTTCAAGGGCGGCGCAAAGCCTATCACAATTAAGGTTTCTGACTTTGACAGAGCAGCACCTCACGGAACAGGCCATATCAAAGCAGGTCTTAACTATGCAATGAGCCTTCATGCAATCCAGGTTGCTCACAGAGAAGGATTTGCAGAGAATATGTATCTCGATCCCGAGACAAGAACCAAAGTTGAAGAGACAGGCGGTGCAAACTTCATCTTCGTTACAAAGGATGGTACACTTGTAACACCTAAGTCAGATTCAATCCTTCCTTCTATCACCAGAAGAAGTATCTGCTACGTAGCAGAGAAATATCTCGGTATGAAGGTTGAGCACAGAGAAGTATACTTCGATGAAGTTAAAGACTTCGCAGAATGCGGTCTTTGCGGAACAGCAGCAGTTGTATCACCCGTTGGCAAGATTTACGACCACGGCAAAGAAATCTGCTTCCCTGCAGGCATGGA
>JAGCVT010000011.1 GCA_017962225.1 Lachnospiraceae bacterium | reverse complement strand
GAAAAACAACCTTATCATAGTAGTATGGAAATGATTTTTGCAAATATCCATATTGCTGTGTAAAAAGGGATTTTTTAAGGAGGATTGAAAAATGAAAAAAAGTTTATTTATATCTTTAATCGGAATTGTCGGATTAAGTCTTGCAGGATGTGCTTCACCTGTAAGTACTGTAACAAAAGAAGAAGCGCCCGCAGCTCAGGTTGAAACTGTTGCGGAAGCACCTCAAGAAACCAAAACACCCGAAGTTACTGAAGAAAACACATCAGAAGAACCGGCTAAAGAAGTGACCACAGAAGAAACCGGAGAATTTGAATCAATTGAAATCAGTGAGAAATATTTCCCTGATGAAGCGCTTCGATTAGCTGTAAGCGATCAATTTGATGAAGACGAAGACGGCATTCTTTCTGCTGAAGAAATTGACGAGGCCGTAGAACTTACTATAGCCGGCAATTACGGCGGACCGTCCGAATACGGAACTGTAGAATCACTTGAAGGAATAGAGTATTTTCCGAATCTTTTCTTTATGCGTGTTTCGTTCAGTGAAATCAGTGAAGTTGATTTAAGCAAAAATACAAAGCTTGCAAACGTGATTATTTCTTATGCTAAACTGAGCACTTTGGATGTATCCGTATGTCCCGAATTGGAATATTTAAATTGTGAAGGAAACGACGAACTGACTTCACTCATAATTGATAATCCTAAACTCAATTCTATAAACTGTGCAAAATGCGCCTTAACAGAAATTGATTTAAGCAAATGTCCGATGCTTGATTCTTTCCGCTGCAACTACAACCAGTTTACAGAAATTGATTTCAGCAATAACCCTGAGCTTACACTTGCATATATGCGAGGCAATCCGTTTACCAAACTTGATGTAAGCAAAAACCTCAAACTGGAAGATCTCGGTATTGATGATACTCCTCTTGAAACAATTGATTTAAGTGCAAATGTGAACTTAAGAAGATTAACCTGCGGATGGAGCAGTATGAAGTCGTTGGATTTGTCTAACAATCCCAAACTTGAAGATTTACAGATAGATGAAAGTAAGATTGAAACAATCGACGTAAGCAACAATCCGGAACTTAATTGCTTCTCATGCCAAAGCGGTAAGATCAGTAAACTTGATTTAACCAACAATCCTAATATGCAGTATCTTGATATTCAGTTTTTACCTTTAAAGGAACTTGATATCAGCAATTGTCCAAAACTGGTTTACTTAGTTGAGAGCGGCGAAAAGTCCGACATCAGTGACAGACAGGCGTGGGATAACAAAGAAGGCGATGAAGAAGGCCAGATTCAGGTTCCGCTTAACTGCAAACTGATTTATTAATCATAAAAGAAATACCTTTAATCCAATTAAAAGGAGGGTTTGCCATGGGAAATATCATGATGAAATTTCTTGAGGAAATGGGCGATGCGCTCAGCACCGACAGAAAGCTCACTTCCTGTGACAGAGACATGCAGCTTTTCAACGAAATACAGAAAAAGCGTTTAAGAAGCAAAGGTCTTGAGCTTGATTATGATTTTATGGGAAGAGGCTTTCATGAAGAAGGTCAGGAGCATGCCAATGAATGGAAGGACGGCCATTACGTTGCAAAAATCTGGTCGGCTTCAAGCTTTTATACCCGTGTTCTTAAAAGAAAAAATAAGGTCCTTAACAAGCATAAACAGACTGTAAGCGTCTGGGCAATGGTTCTCGATTATTTAAACGGTGAACGCATAGACGACGATATCTGCGTCTGCCCTAACTGCGGCAATCCCGCGAAGGTAAGCGAACTCACGGAAGGCTGTCCTTACTGCGGTACGATGTTTAAGACAGAAGAACTTTATCCGAAGGTAATCAATTACAATATTGTCTACGATCCTTCGAGAAAGCCCAAAGAATTCTGGAAACCGACACTTATATTCACAGGCATTTTCACAGCGTGCATATGGCTTTCAATACCGGTTGTTTTCATCCTCGTAACACTCTTTACGTTACTTTTAAGCGTAATAATAGCCGCTGTAGGAAATGTTCCCGTACAGGATATGTCGAAACTGGTGACGGCCGGTCTTTCCATCGCTGCGGGCTACGGTGCATTTGTATTCTTCCCCGCACCCTTTATCGGATATGTGCTTGCACTGATTCCCACACTCGTAAGACTTGGCAGAGAAGGCGCAAGATCCGCAGCGCTTCTGGCAACTTTCAACTCTCATAAAATGTTCGAAGAGGAAATGAAAAAATACGGCCAGGAATACATGGATAATCATTTCATGTCACAGACCGTATCAAAGGTAAAAGCAGCAATCTACAGTGAAAATCCCGACGACCTTCCTTTTTATGAAGGCCCGGCACTTCCTCAGGAAACAAAGGATATTGTGGATGTATTCTTCAGAGGAGCGGTTGATTATAAAAAGGTTGAAGTTGCAGACAATATCGCTCATGTAGACCTCGATGTTTATACTGAAGTTCTTTCGGAGAATAAGGGCAAGGCTAAGAATCAGGACAGAGTTTTCCACGTAAGAATGAAGAAGAATGTAAACAACAGAACAGCGCTTGATTTCTCGGTATCCAAATTCATGTGTCCGACCTGCGGCAAGAGCTTCGATGCTTACAAGCATAAAAGATGCCCGAGCTGTAACAATGTTTACAAAGTGGAAGATGCGGACTGGGTAATCGAATCAATAGTATAAATAAAACGGTGGCAGGATTTCCTGTCACCGTTCTTTTCTTTTATGAGATATAATTCTTCGCCTGTCGGTCAAACATCTCACGATATCTGCCGTTTAACTGCATCAGTTCTTCGTGGCTGCCCTGCTCGATGATCGAGCCGTGCTCAAACAGATATATTCTGTCGGCCATTCTGGTGGTCGAAAGACGATGCGAGATAAAGATAACCGTATCGTTCTGCGCGTGATCGATGAGGTTCTTGTTAAGCTTGTATTCCGATACCGGATCAAGCGCGGATGAGGGTTCGTCTAAGATTGAAATTGCTCTGTCCTCATCGTTTAAGAAAACTCTCGAGATTGCAATCTTCTGGCTTTCGCCGCCCGAGAGATTGACGCCCTCTTCGGAAAATTCCCTTGTAAGATTCGTATATATTCCGTCGGGAAGCTTTGAAAGTTTCTTGGAAAAGTCAGCTTTCTTGAGTGCTTCGATTACGTCCTTTTCATCCTCTTTTTTATATGTCCTTAAGAGTACGTTTTCCGCGAGTGTAGCCGCGTAAATATTGTAGTCCTGGAAAACCGCACTTATCTTTTTACGGTATGCTTTCGTATTGTATTCCCTGATGTCGTGACCGTTGTATTCAATCTTACCGTCCGTTACATCGTAGAGACGCATTAAGAGTTTAACAAAGGTTGTTTTGCCTGCGCCGTTTTCACCTACAATAGCAATCTTTTCGCCGGGCTTAATCTCTATTGAGATATCTTTAAGCGTATCCTTATCGGTGTTCGGATAGCGGAAGCTTACGTTTGATAATTTAAGTGAGCCTGCTTCCTTATCCGGTGTGAGACCGTCAGCAACTTCGATGACAGGCTCGTAGTCTAAAAGCTTTCTGAACTTTTCCGCATACTGTCCGATGATCTGGAAATCAATGAGACAGTAGTTGATTTCGTTTAAGTTGCTTCTTACGTAGTTTGCGGCGTTGTTGGCCGATGCAACTTCGCCGAGCGCGATTTTACGAAGCACGAGTGCAAGGTAACCTAAGTACGCAGGTACAGCGAAGAATGAAAGCACCGTAAATACCGTTATCCAGTTTAAAAGAGATATCCATGTTAAAGAAGGTGTGTACTTTCTGCCCGCAGCGCTTGCAGCGTCGAGTGCCTCGTCAAACTGAAGCCTTAACGGTTCTTTTACGTTTGTTAATTTGATTTCCTTCGCATATTCCGGCTGATAGAAAACTCTCTTTGAATATTCAGCCTTTCTTAAGTGCTTTCTGAATTCAAGCCACCATGTGTATTCGATTTCCTCCATCTTAAATCTCGTGATGAGATTGACTATAAATCCGACGATGGGGAATACCGCAAGGAACGGATTGATGGTAATGATTAATGCGGCTGCAACCAAGAGTGCGATGGCTCCGCCGAAAATCTTACTGGAGATTACTACAGCGCCTTCTATCATATGGTCCGCATTGTTCGCAACGAATACATATGTGTCGTAGTAGTCAGGATTGTCGTAATAAATTAAATCCATCTTACTGTTTTTCTCGATTAAGTCTCTCTGGATTTTGCCATCGAGTTTTATGATTTTGGCCTTCGCCCATTCTTCGAGTAACTGGCTTATCCACTCGATGCAGACCACGAGAGCAAGCGAGATTAAAAGGATGATTACGATATCGCCGAAGTCCGATTTGCCCATCAGACCGTCGATAATCATCTTTAAAATGAATGTTCCGTTAAGCGCGAGCGCACTCTTTAAGATAACATTCATCAGGAATATTTTAACGATTAAAGGTTTGTCGTATTTGGCAGCATACTTAATCATAAATGCCGTGTTACTGATTAATCGTTTAATTGAGATTTTGTCTTCTTTGTTTTTAGCCATAAAACGCCTCAGCTCCTTTCAGCATTTCTTCAGGCAGACTTTCCTGATAGTTCTCGGCCTGGAGCGTGAACATTTCATGATAGTACTTGTTGAGTGCTATCAGCTCTTCATGTGTTCCGCTTTCAACGACTTCGCCGTCTTTCATTAAGTAGATTTTATCTGCCATTCTCGCAGAGGAAAGTCTGTG
>JAGCVT010000109.1 GCA_017962225.1 Lachnospiraceae bacterium | reverse complement strand
TATCGCCGGAACAGGCTCCAACTCAACAGCCGAGGCAATTCATTTGTCTACAGAGGCTGAAAAGAGAGGTGCGGATGCACTGTTACTCGTATCACCTTATTACAATAAATCGACTCAGAAAGGTTTGTTCTTACATTTTAAGGCGATTGCAGATTCAGTTAAGATTCCCTGCATACTTTACAATATCCCCGGAAGAACCGGAGTGAACATCCTTCCTCAGACAATCGTTAAGCTTTGCACCGAAGTTGAAAACATCGTGGGCGTTAAGGAAGCTACAGGAGACCTTGCTCAGACAGCAAGACTTTCCAATCTCGCAAAAGGTAAAGTTGATATTTACTGCGGCGATGATATTATGACACTTCCGTTTATGTCTATCGGAGCGCTCGGAGTTATCTCCGTACTTTCAAATATCGCTCCTGCAGATGTTCATGACATGTGTGCTAAGTTTACCGAAGGCAAGGTTGCCGAAGCAATGGAAATGCAGTTAAAAGCGGTTCCCCTTACCGACGCTTTATTCAGCGAGGTAAATCCTATTCCCATTAAGAAGGCTATGAGCTACATGGGAATGTGCGATGATGTTTACAGATCGCCGCTTTGCGCAATGGACGAGACAAAAGCAGAAGCTCTTAAAGAAGAGATGAAAGCTTACGGATTGTTATAATTTCTAAGAATCTTAAGGGCACCTTGTAAAGGCGCCCTTTTTGTGTACAAAAATTTGAATATTTACTATAATTGAAAAAAGGAGGAAATGCTCTTTTATGAGCATATAAAAGATATGTTAAGAATAATTATGCACGGATGTAACGGCCGTATGGGACAGGCTATTACAAGACTCGTAAAAGAAGATAACGATATGCAGATCGTAGCGGGAATCGATCCCTTTGACGGAATTTTAAACGATTATCCCGTATATAAAAGTATTGCAGAATGCAATATTGAAGCAGATGTTGTAATTGATTTCGCATTTGCGAATGCAGTTGACGGATTATTATCTTACTGCCTTGAGAAAAAGCTTCCTATAGTTCTTTGCACCACTGGTTTAACAGAAGAGCAGATGGGCAAAGTAAAAGAAGCTTCAAAAGAAATTGCTATCTTAAAATCAGCAAATATGTCTCTTGGAGTTAACCTTTTAATCAAACTCTTGAAAGGCGCAGCTCCTGTACTTGGCAATGCAGGTTTCGATATTGAGATAGTTGAGCAGCATCATAAAATGAAAAAAGATGCTCCGAGCGGAACTGCTTTAGCGCTCGCTGATACCATCAACGAATCGCTTGATAACAAATATACTTATGTTTACGACAGAACCGGCAGAAGTGAAGCCAGAAGAGAAAACGAAATCGGTATTTCTGCAGTAAGAGGCGGTACAATCGTAGGTATTCATGATGTAATTTTCGCAGGAGAAGACGAAGTTATTACACTTAACCATACAGCATACTCCAGGGCCATCTTCGCAAAAGGCGCTTTAACCGCAGCAAAATTCCTTGAAGGCAAAGAGCCCGGCTATTACGATATGCAGGATGTAATCGCATAGTGACAAATGGGGACGGTTCTATTTTGGCTTTTTTTACCAGTTGGGGACACATCTCTGTTTTTTTAGAGGATTGATATATGAAGTTCAGACCTTGTATAGATATTCATAATGGCAAAGTTAAACAGATTGTAGGCTCCAGTCTTACAGATAATTCTGCCAAAGAAAATTTCATATCGGATAAAGATTCTTCGTATTTCGCTACGCTATATAAAGACAATAATCTTTATGGTGGCCACGTGATTATACTTAATAAAGCCGGAACAGATGAATATGAAGCATCTAAAGAAGAAGCCTTAAAAGCTTTTGAAGCGTTTCCTAACGGTCTTCAGGTCGGCGGCGGAATCAATGATAAAAACGCTTCAGAGTTCATAGAAGCAGGTGCTTCACATGTAATCGTAACAAGCTATTTATTTGAAGACGGAAAACTATCCGAAGAGAAAATGAAGATGCTTAAAGATGCGGTTTCAAAAGAAAAAATCGTTTTCGACTTATCCTGCAAAAAAGTCGGCGACAAGTACTTTGTAACCACAGACAGATGGCAGACGATTACCGAAACCGAAATGAACTGCGATACGTTAAAGAAGTTAGAAGAGTATTGCGACGAATATCTTGTACATGCTGTTGATGTTGAAGGAAAGTGCAACGGACCGGAGACCGACATCATAAAAGAATTATCCAAATACGACGGCAATAAAGTTACTTACGCCGGCGGTATTCGTTCTCTTGAAGATGTGAAAGCGATTAATGAAGCATCGGACGGAAAGATTGATTTTACGATAGGTTCCGCTCTTGATATTTTCGGAGGAAACCTGAAATTTGAGGAAGTAGCAGCATATAATTAATCAAAAGAAAAAGGACCGTAAATTCGGTCCTTTTTGAATCTAGTTAAACTTTAATCCTTTTACAACTTGCTTATATATATTAATCAAATATATTAAGGCACATTAAAAATGACTAATTATAACTTGGTTACATTAACTGCCTGAACTCCCTTATCGCCTTCGATTACTTCGAATTCTACAGCAGCGCCTTCTTCAAGGGTTTTGAAACCATCGGATACGATTCCTGAGTAGTGAACAAAGATGTCTTTTCCGGATTCGTCAGAGATAAATCCGTAACCCTTCTGGTTGTTAAACCACTTAACTGTACCTTTCATGTATGCTTACCTCCGTAAAAAATTCAGTTGCACACGCAACACAAATAGAATATCATAATATAAATTTAATGTAAAGAAATTTTAAGGATTTTCGATATGAACAAAAGCAACGATAACAACGATAAAAAGGGCAGTTTGATAATGTATTGGCTGCTTATGCTGACACTGATTTTTCTGGCCGTAAATATCGTTTTGGTTGTCAGCGTGGTGCGAATTTCGAGCGATTTTTCATCACTTAAAAACACCACTACAAAACAGAATGAAGAGTATGAAACGGAGATAGAAAATCTTCAGCAGAAAGTTGCTCTTTTGGCAGAGCATGTTTCGATGGAAAACGAAAACAAGGCAAACGAGGAAGCCAAGAAAAATCCCATCGGAATTCCTGTCAGCGGCCAGGCAACCATTATTTCAGACCCTGCAGAAAAAAACGGAACGGAAGAGGGTGCTTCAACTGAGCAGAATCTGTCTTCTTCAGGCGAAGGAACAAGCTTTGAAGACAGTCTTATGAATCCTTATACTCTCGAGATTTCTGTTTCCGACGGCGCTAAAATAATAGCAACGGGTAACGGTGTTGTATCCGAAGTAAAAGAGGATGATTTATACGGTTATTTGGTGAAAATAGATCATCAGAACGGATATGAAACCATTTACAGATATAATGAAGAACCCAAGATTGCCAAGGGCGATGAAGTATTAAAAGGTCAGATGATCTTTGAAGTTACAAAATTTAAAGGTATCCTCGCATATCATATTTTATACGAGAATACCTATATTAATCCTTTTGATATGATTGAAATATCAGGCTGATTATTTATCTTTTTTGGGCAGACGCTCAAAAATCATATCATAGCCGTCACAGCCGTAATTAAGAGACCGGTTCACTCTGCTTATTGTAGCGGTAGATGCGCCGGTTTTTTCTACGATTTCCATATATGTCTTCTTTTCTCTGAGCATTGTGGCAACTTCAAAACGCTGGGAGAGTGAAAGAAGCTCGTTTATTGTACATAAATCTTCAAAAAAGGTATAACATTCTTCCTTTGATTCCAAACAGAGAATTGCCTCAAAAAGGGAATCCATTGCATCGGTTTTTAATTTAGGATTCATAATTTATTCCTCCGGACTTTCACACTTAAAAACTTTAAAACTTTACATTTATAAAGCGTTTTTTAAAGTATATCACAATTATTTTTTTATTTCAATTTAATATTTTATTTATCTTTTGATTACTTTACTTTTACTGCCAAAATAAGTATAATTTATTTATATCGGACAAAACTTTTATCATTTAATTGTCCATCTTATTTTGAATATTTTTTTAGTCGTGTATTTATGGAATCAAACAACAAAAAGGAAGAGAATAATCAAAGATCCTTTGAAGAGGTTTTAAACTCCATTCTTGAGGAAATGGGAAATGTTTTGAATATCAAAAGCGGTGATATTCCGAACATAGATCTTTATATGGATCAGGTGCTTTCTTTTCTGGATGAAAAACTTAATTACACCAGAAGAAGTACCGAAGAAGGTGAAGAGAAGATTTTCACCAAAACCATGATTAATAACTATGCTAAAAACAATCTTCTTCCTTCGCCCGTTAAGAAAAAGTATTCCAAAGAGCATATGATGACTTTGATCTTCATATACTATTTAAAGAATTTCCTTTCGATTAACGATGTTTACACACTCATTAATCCGATTACCGAAAAGTATTTCGAAGGTGAGGGTTCCATAAAATTTGACGAATTTTACGATTCCATTCTCGATATCGGAGAAGAAAGAATCGAACTTCTGAAGAAGGATATTCAGGACAAATATGAAGCAAGCAGCCACTGCTTCCCTGAGTATGAAGGCGAAGAAGGCGATTATATGAGGCTCTTCTTATTAATCAGTCTTTTAAGCTATGACGTTTTCATAAAAAAGATGCTTATCGAGCAGCTGATTGATGAGGTCAGACGTTCTGAAGAAGAAAATTCGAATTCAAAGAAGACAGACAAAAAAAAGAGCAAATAAATTTTTGCAAAAGGGGTTTGGGGAATGAAAAAGGTTATAATTATTGGTGCTGGACCTGCCGGGCTTACGGCGGGCTATGATTTATTATCAAAATCATCGGATTACGAAGTTACCATAGTTGAAGAATCGTCGGTTGTCGGCGGTCTTTGCGCACGCCTCGAAAATGAAGAAAATGTTCTTGATGCAGGCGGTCACATGTTTATATCCAAAAATCCTGCAGTAAAGAATTTTTGGTGTTCAATCCTTCCCGCTCAGGGAGTTCCTTCCAAAGACGACAAGTTAATAGACAGATATTGTAAAATCCACAACGGCGGTCCGGATCCCGACGTCGATGAGGATGTTATTTTATCGCGTGAAAAATTAACCAGAATATATAAAGACAATAAGTTTTATGAGAGTCCGATTAAGTTTAACAAAGATGCGGTTAAGAACTTCGGTATTGCCACATCGATTAAATCCGGATTTTCACAGATCGGCGGTAATGTTTTCAAGCACAAAGAGTCATCACTTGAAGATTACTACATAAATCGTTTCGGCAAACAGCTTTATCAGATGTTTATCGAAGAATACATTGAGAAAATCTGGGGCAGGGAAGCTTCCAGAATTCATTCCGATTTCGGCGTAGTTTCCGAAAAGAGTCTTATCGCGCCTATTATCAGCGCAGAGAAGAAAAACGAAGATTATGAAAAATTACCTGCACCTTATGCCGCAAGATATTATTATCCTAAATACGGCGCATATCAGATGTGGGAGACTGTTGCCGACAGATTTATCGAAAAAGGCGGCAGCATTCATAAAAACTGTAAGGTTACCGGCGTTACCGTTATGAATGACAAGATTCATTCCGTAAGATGTTCTGCTGACGGTGATGAATTTGTAGTTAACTGTGATTATCTGATTTCATCAATGCCTGTCAGAGATCTTATTTTAGGAATGGATAATGCCGATCCCGCAGTTATTCTTGCTGCGGAAAACCTTTCCTACAGAGGAATGGTAAGCGTATGTGTTGAACTTACCGAAATCAAATGGAAGAACGATACGGAAGATTACAAGACTGTTGACAATGCGATTCCAGATTCGGTTATTTATGTCAGCAATCCCAACGTAAAAGTATCCAGAATTCAGGTTTATAATAACTTTTCACCTTACATGGTCAGAAACTCCGAGCATTTTTATCTCGGTCTTAATTACTATTGCAATGAAGGCGATTATTACTGGTCGATGGGCAACCGTGACTGGAGAAAGACCGTTATAAACGATCTTTTAAAACTAGGCATAATAGATTCCGAAGATAAGGTTGTAGGATACAATAAGACGAAGTTCAGCAAAGCATTTCCTTCATACTATGACGGTTATGAGAATTTCGACAAGATTAAAAAATATCTTAACAAATTTGAGAACCTTTACTGCGTAGGAAGAAACGGTCAGCACAGATTCAGTTCAATCGACGAATCCATGAAGACATCGTTTGAAGCGGTTAAGAATATTTTAGGATATGTTAAGAGTAAGGATAATATCTGGGATGTAAACGAAAAGTCTGACGGTGATGACGGTAAGGCTTATAACTCTGCACTTCTTTCAGGCGAAGGAGAGTACAGAGGCAATTATGTTCCTCTTCAGAAGAAGATTGACGACAATGGCGAGAACAAAGAATATGTTCCGCCCAGAAGAATGCGTCGTCCTATGATGACCCCCATTAAGAAGGGCGACCCCAATAAGTTAAGCGAGCCGATTATTTTAAATGATTCGGTAGTTATTGCTGCGCGTCCTGAGAAGTCAATTCCTATAGCAGCTGATGATGAGCCCATGGATGTTGCTCTTACAATGGAAGAGCTTAACAATATCGATGCTCAGTTTGAAAAGCCTGTTGAAGTTGTTCCTCCTATGCCTGTTGCTGTAGAGGAAGTTAACACATTTGATAATGCTCAGGAATTTGAAACTAATTATGCTGAAGAAAGCTTCGAAAAAGTAAATGATTTTGAAAATGAGAGCGTATTCGAAACAGCAGCTGTTGAAGAAACAACAGAAAACTATGCAGAAGCTCCCGTCAACAATATTGATGAATTTGCTGCATTCGCGGAACAGATAGACGGCGAAAGACTTGAAGCAGATCCTGATGATGAAGAGGAAGAAACTGCAGAAGTATATGAAGAATTTGTTGAAGCAGTTGAAGAACCTGTAGTGGAAGTTGCTGCCGAAGAAGTTGCAGAAGAACCTGCAATAGCAGAAGAGGTTGCTGCGATAGTCGAAGAGCCTGCAGAAGAGGTTGTTGAAGCGGTAGAAGAAGCAGTAGAAGAAGTCGTTGAAGAAGTTGCGGCTAATGAAGAAGCTGTTGAAGTTATAGAAGAGACCGTAAAAGAAGAGAAAGAAGCAAACGGAAGATATGCTTCTCCTATTGCACTTGCCAGTGAATTCGGTAATGCCGAAGATAAAGAAAGCGAAGAATCTACAGATACAATCAGCCTTCCAGGCGGAGGAAGATCCGTATTCTCTCGTAGAACACGCAGTGCCAATAATACCAGAAATACCGAAAGATGGCAGAGAAACGACAAACCTGCTACAAAGTTCGGTAAGACATATAATTTTATCAATGATGTAGAAGAAACTGAAAGACTTGTTACCAGAGAACAGGCCAAAGGCGGTGACACAGAGTCTACAGGCGTTTCATTTAACAGAGTTGAGAAATTTAAAACCGATGATGTGATTGATTCTACCAATCCTCATGAGAGAGTTATTATGAAAGAGAATAACTCTGATTCGCCTCGTACGGTTTTAAAGGTTGCAAGCCGTTTTAAGAACGAAGAAATTCCTGAAGAAATTGAAAAAGAAAGACTTAACTGCCCTGCAATTATCGACAGAAATGAAGACGATGAATTATCAAAGATTCTTAAACTTCCTATCGAGAAAACAAATAAAAAGATGCCCGAATTTGCTCCCGGCAAAGGAAAAAAGGGTGATATCGAAGAAGTCGTAGTTGAAGAAGCTGTTGAAGAAGAAGCTAAAGTAGTTGAAGAAACAGTTGAAGAGGCAGTTGAAGCATTTACTGAGCCTGCAGTTGCAGAAGTTGAAGAAAAAGCTGAAGTTTTAGAAGAAGCTGTAGAAGAAGCTGTTGAAATAGCAGAAGAAACTGTTGAAGAAACAGAAGAAGAAACTATAGAGGAAATTGAAGCAGCTTTTGAAGAACCTGAAGCGGAGACTGTTGAAGAAGTAGTTGAAGAAACAGTTGAAGAAGTTTCGGAAGAAACAGTTGAAGAACCCGAAGCTGTTGTTGAAGCTGAAGAAGCTGCTGAACCTGAAGTGGAAGAAACAGCTGAAGAAGTGGCTTTTGAAGAGCCTGCTGCTGAAGAAACAGAAGAAGTAACTGAAACTATAGAAGAAGTTTCAGAAGAGACTGGAGAAGCTGCAGAAGATGTTGTATTTGAAGAGCCTACAGCTGAAGAAATCGAAGAAGCTGTTGAAGAAACAGTAGAAGAGCCTGCAGAGGAAGCAGCAGAAGAAACTGAAGAAGTATCTTTTGAAGAATCTGTTCCCGAATCAATCGAAGAAGAAACAGAAGAATCATATGAAGAGCCTTCATACGAAGACAAAGCATTTGAAGAAGCTGTAGAAGAATCAGCTGCTGAAACCGAAGATTCTGAAGCAGACGAAGACGATCTTTTACATATCAACGAACAGGCAGCCAGCAGAGCAATCGTTAAGAGCTGGCAGAATAAATACAATGGTGTAGGCGCACCTCCCAAAGAAGACAATTCAAATGACAGAGTTGTTAAAAAAGGCGATAATTCATCGGATCTTTACGGTGACAGTTTTGCTGCAAGTCTTAAAGGCAAAAAGGGCGTGATGGATTACATGCTTGACGACCTTGACGGCGGTAAAGAATATGTAATGCATACAAAACCCGAAGCAAGCGCGCCCAAGGCAGAAGAGCCTGTTGTTGAAAATACGGAGAGCGCCGCAAAGGATTTTAGCTCTTATCAGATCATAAAAGAATCAGGTTTCAGATATGATTCAAATAAGAAAGACGATTCTGTAAATACAGCAAATAACGATTCCATTTCTCCTTCACCGGTTAAACCTCTCGGAGAGAGAAAGCCTGAATATTATAAGAAAGAGATTGATACTTCCATAGTATTTAAGAATGCGAGAGTTATTAAATCAACCAAGATAACCAGAGAGCCCGAAGAGGAACGCCCTGTAAAGGTTGAGCGTAAGGAAACCGTTTTCAGCGACAAGCAGAAGGTTATAGCTGTTATCAGAAACGGTGAAGTTATTCCCGTAAAAGATAAAGTGGAAGAGCCCGAACCCACAGAAGAAGTTAAACCTGTAAAGGCTGAAACTCCCAAAACCAATAAAAAAGGTAAAAAGGGAAAAAAGGGTAAAGGCAAAAAAGATGTATCCGAATCATCGGAAGAGATGGTACAGGCTCCAATCAGTGTAATGCTTGATGCAAAAGAAGCTGCTGAAATGACTGAACCGCTTGAAAGTCCCATTGTCAGAAATCGTAACGTAAAATTATAATTTGTTGTTGACAAAATATAACAAAGTATTGATAATATATCAATGTATGTATATTAAATCTTTCGTGTCAGGATTTAATGTTGAGAATTTTTAATGGAGGTAATAGTCTTGGCTAATATCAAATCTGCAAAGAAGAGAATTGAAGTTTCCGCAAGAAACGCTGAGAGAAATAAAGCAATCCGTTCAGGCGTTAAGACTGCTGTTAAGAAAGTATATGCAGCCATCGATGCTAATGATAAGGAAGCAGCAAAGGCAGCATTAGTTAATGCTACAAGCGTTATCGAGAAAGCAACATCCAAGGGCGTATATCATAAGAATTACGCTTCAAGAAAGATTTCCCGTTTAAGTCTTGCTGTTAATAAAATGAACTAATTGTAATAAAAAACTTGGAAATTATTAAACTCTTCCATACCGTCATGTGGAAGAGTTTTTTATGCACAAGCAGACAAGAGTATTTATTCAAGGAAGCACAATGACAGATCAAAGTAAAATCAGAAATTTTTGTATAGTCGCTCATATAGATCACGGCAAGTCAACTTTGGCTGACAGAATTATTGAAAGCACCGGTCTTTTGACAAGCAGAGAAATGCAGGCTCAGGTTCTTGATAATATGGATCTTGAAAGAGAGCGCGTTATCACAATTAAGTCTGAGGCTGTCAGATCTGTGTACAAAGCAAAAGACGGCAATGAGTATATTTTTAATCTT
>JAGCVT010000108.1 GCA_017962225.1 Lachnospiraceae bacterium | reverse complement strand
TTCTTCATAAATTCGCTTCACCTCATAAAAGATTTATAGTGAACATTACGAATAATAATTACAAACATCCGTACAATTCCCCTACGGAAATATTATATATTGTGCATTATATGTTGTCTATGCACCGATATGTAGAAATGACGGGGTATTTTTGTGCAATTTGTCCTTTATTTATCCCGCTCTTGTAATCAGATAATCCATCATATTTTTCTGCATCAAAAAAAGCCCGAATTTACGGGCTTTTTAGACATATGTTGAACTGAAGCATTTATATCCATTATCGATTTCATAGCATTTAAGTGAGGCTTTTATTTCGCCGGTTTTTGCATCAATAATAACCATTTTGTCAAAATCCTCATAAAAGGTGGAGAAGCCTTCTCCTATGCCGTTGCCTGTCAGCTTCGCGAAACTCTCTTTCGCACTCCAGACTTCGGTGAATCTTTCGATTTTTTCGTCTTCGCTCTGATCTATATATTCGTTGTCAGTGTCTGTAAAGAATCTCTTCGGTATATTGGTCTTTAAAGGCTTTATTTCCTGAATGTCAACGCCGACTTCTTCGTCTGCGAGAGCAAGTATGCAGTAATCCTTTGAATGCGATATGTTAAAAAATTGGTTTGCTCTGTTCTCAATTCTGCCCTTGCCGTTTTGGTCAATTACTATCGAAATATCGGATATGTTTTCCTTCGTAAAATCATCGGTGCCTGATATGTAGTTTATCTCTTTGTAGCAATCATCAGTATATTTGTCGGCAAAAGCCAAAAGCATCAGTCTTCCTGTGAGTGAGCGAAGCTGGTCTTTTACATACTTGTATCTGCATACATATTCTTTTTCTTTTAATGACAAAAGGGACATCTTATCAAGTAAGATGTCCGCATTATTTTCATCAATTTTGTATGCAAAAATTTTAATCATATCAGTGCTTTAATTCTTCTGCGTAGAAACTCTTAAATTCGGTATAGCCCTGTTTTTCAAGTGTTTCTCTCTGGAACTTTTTGTTCTTGTTCATCTTGGCGATAAGCACAACCTTGCCTTCGTTACGAAGGGCTGCTGCTTCTTTTATGATTTCGCCCATACGCTCGCCTGAGATAGTTTTCTCTACGAGGAATGCAGTCTTTTCGCTCTCACCGGGAATCTTAAAGCCCTTATCGAGCATGATTGTAATGATTCGCTCAAAACCGATTGAGAATCCGCATGCGGGAGTATCGTTGCCCGTGAACTTACCGATCATCTTGTCATATCTTCCGCCGCCTGCTACTGCGCAGTTAAGTTCGGACATTTCGATTTCGAAAATTGTACCTGTATAATAACCCATACCTCTTACAAGTGTAGGATCAAAAGCAAGCGTAAAATCTGCAGTCTTTGCTGCATTTACGGATGCGAAGATTTCTTTTAAGTTTTCGGTAACGCTTGCATCAAGAAGATCTCCTAATTTTTCTTTTAAGAAATCAATATTTGAAACGCTTGCTTCTCCGTTTTTGCCCATCTCATCGAAAAGTGCCATGTACTTTTCAACTGTGGAAGCTTCAAACCCGTTTGCGATCAAATCTTCCTTAACGCCGTCAAATCCGATTTTATCCATCTTGTCGAGGATAACGAATACAAGTTCAATCTTGTCTTCATCAAAGCCTGCGTATGCAGCCATTGCCTTAAGGATTCTTCTTTCGTTAATCTTAACTTTGAAATTGCTGAATCCGAGTTTTGATAAAAGAGTCGTTGTTGCAAGTACCAGTTCGATTTCTGCAAGATTGCTCTCTTCACCGAGAATATCGATATCGCACTGCATGAACTGGCGGAATCTTCCCTTCTGGGGTCTGTCCGCTCTCCATACACTGCCCATCTGAAGTGCCTTAAAAGGTGCGGGAAGTGTTGCCTGGTTGTTTGAATAAAATCTTGAAAGAGGAAGTGTTAAATCATAACGAAGACCCGAGTCTGTTAAATCTGCTTCGCTCTGTGCCTCTTCGAGATTGAGTTTCTCGCCTCTTTTCATGATTTTGAAAATCAGTTTTTCGTTTTCGCCGCCCTGGTTTGAACAAAGGTTTTCAATATGTTCAACTGCGGGAGTTTCGATATGTGAAAATCCGAAGGATTCGTATGTCTTTTCAATCACGGAGATACAGTAATCCCTGATTCGCATCTCCTCGGGTAAAATATCTTTCATGCCCGTTACGGGCTTTTTGGTCAAGCTCATTAAATCTGTCCTCGTCTTCTTAATAATTTACTGAAAGCGGATTGTATTTTCGCTCATGTTCTATGGTCGTAAAATCGTTATGTCCGGGATAAACCTTTGTCTCTTCGGGAAGTTCTAAAAGTCTTTCAACGGATCTTTGCATATCTGCTGAAGAACCGTTTTCAAAATCCGTTCTTCCGTATGTTTCACAGAAAAGTGTATCTCCGGAGAAAAGAATGTTATCGTCTTCAAAATAAAAGCATACTCCGCCGGGCGTATGTCCGGGTGTAGCTATAACTTTACAGGTCATGCCTCCGACAGTAATTTCGTCACCGTCAGAAAGCTCGTGGTCAAGTTTTATGCTTATCTGCTTATTAACCTTAACGGACTGATTTAATTGGGGATCAAGAAATCCTTCCACGTCATCTTTTCCGCCGTAAATAGGTGCATCACAGAGTTTCTTAATGCCTTCCACGCCGAGAATATGATCGAAATGTGCATGTGTAAGGAAAATGGCTTTTATGGTCAGGCCTTTTTCTCTTAATCTTGTCACAAGCATTTCACCGTCTCTGGCGGGATCTATGATAATGCAGTCGTATTCGCCATCCTTATGTATAAAGTAAGTATTGTTTCCGAGCATGCCAAGGGTGAGGCATCCAACTTTAATCTGGGACATTTTATTTTTCCTTTTATTTTGTTCTCTCGACTTCAATTACTCCGTCAATGCCCGAAAGCTTTGCACAGATTTTGTCGAGTTCTTCCTTGCTTCTGATTCTGAATGAAAGACGCATTGTGGCAACGCCTTTTTTAGAAATATTCGTATGAAGCATATTAATCATCGTATCGTTTTCCGTAAATATCTTGGTGACATCATAAAGGAGTCCGGTACGTTCATTTGCAAATATAGTGATTTCTGCAAGGTAATTGTCGAGTTCGCCTTCAATTGCCTCTGCCAGCCAGTCAGCTTCGATGATTCTCTGTCTGTCTTCTTCGGCCAATACTTCGGGGCTCATGTTGATACAGTCTTTTCTGTGAATGGTTACACCACGGCCTCTTGTAATAAATCCGATGATGTCATCGCCCGGAATAGGATTACAGCATTTGCCGAAACGTACTTCAACATCGTTTGTACCGTTAACGGTAATACCGTTTTTCTGATTAGCTTTAATCTTGTACTGGTTGTTTCTGATGGACTCAAGAACTTCTTCGTTGGTAAATACCTTCGGATGGTCCTTTTCGTACATCGCAACTATTCTGTTGATTGCCTGGCCTTCTTTGATGCCGCCGTGTCCGATGGCTGCAAGAAGTGCATCCCAGTCCTTAAACGAATAATTGTCAAGCAGTCTCTTTTTATAATCGTCGTTTAAAATTTCATTTAAATCGATACTGTTCTGCTTGCAGTATTCCTGAATCTTTTCACGGCCTTTTACGATATTCTCGTCTTTCTGCTGGCGTTTGAACCACTGGTTAATCTTATTCTTAGCCTGAGTGGAACGAACCTTCTTAAGCCAGTCACGTGAAGGGCCGTTAGAGTTGTTACTTGTAATGATTTCAACAATATCACCGTTCTTTAAGGCATAATCGTTTCCTACATGAACATTGTTGACCATTGCTCCGACCATCTTGTTGCCGACGTCGGTATGAATTGCATACGCAAAGTCAATAGGTGTAGAACCGCTCGGAAGTTCGATAGTACGTCCTTTAGGTGATGAACAGTAAATGTTTTCGGATAAAATATCAAGGTCGTCATGAATGAGGGATAAGAATTTTTCGTTATCCTCTTCCTCAAGACACTCTGTAAGGCTTCGAAGCCAGTCGCTCTTTTCAACCTCTTTGGCAGAAACCTTTTTACCGTCCGATTCTTCTTTGTATTTCCAGTGGGAAGCGATACCGTATTCAGCTTCCTTGTGCATTTCTCTTGTACGAATCTGTATTTCGAAAGGAGCTTTTGCATCGGTTGTATCAAATACAGTTGTATGAATTGATTTGTAACCGTTCTCCTTGGGGTTAGCAACATAGTCTTTGAAACGGTTGTTCATCGGTTTAAAGTTTTTATGAACGTAACCGAGAACCGTATAAAGATCGTCTTCGTCCTCTACGATAATTCTTACCGCAAAGAGGTCGTAAATCTGCTCGAGAGTCTTGCCCTGGTTTTTCATCTTTCTGTAAATACTGAAAAGATGCTTTACACGGCCGTCGATTTTCGCATGAATGTCAGCCTCATCCATGATGCGCTTAACCTTCATAACGATATTGGCGATGTATTCCTCACGTTCCTCTTTGGAGAAAACCATCTGGTTTACGAGGTCCTGATAAGCTTCGGGCTCAAGATATTTAAAAGATAAATCTTCAAGTTCAACCTTTAATTTACCGATACCGAGTCTCTGTGCAAAAGGAGCATAGATTTCCATTGTTTCTTTTGCTTTCTCGTACTGCTTGTGAGGAGGCATATGCTCGAGTGTTCTCATGTTATGGAGTCTGTCCGCGAGTTTTATGATAATAACACGGATATCCTGTGCCATGACAAGAAACATATTTCTTAAGTTAACAGCCTGCTCTTCTTCCTTGGAAGAATAATTAAAGTCTTTGGTGACCTTTGTAACACCTGCTACAAGCTTGGCTACGTCGGCTCCAAATTTGCTTTCGATATCGGCTACGGTAAGCACCGTATCTTCAACAACGTCATGCAGAATACCTGCAATGATTGTTTCCTTATCCATCTGAAGATCCGCAAGGATGATTGCAACATAAAGAGGGTGAATGATATAGGGTTCACCGTTTTTACGAAGCTGGTCCTCATGTGCACTGTACGCAAGTTCGTATGCGGCTCTTATGGATGTAAAGTCCTCTGAAGGGTGATATTCACGGATTCTTTTAATCAAATCCTGATATAAAACGGCAGGCTCAATGTTCGCACCGATATCCTCGATACGACCGTAGTCAATAATAAAATCGTTTTGAACCAGATCTTTTTTATTTACTGCCATAATCTCCCCTCCTTTCCGGACCGAAAGCCTTATTTTAAGGGCATTTTTTGCTTTTGAAAAATTTACATAATATTATATATCATTATTCGTCAAATTGCCACAAAAAAATCATCTTCAATAATGAAAATGATTTTCTATCCATAATTTTTCAATAAATATGTGAATATCTTGCAATGTTTACTGCCAGATTTCTTTTTTTCTCATTCAGGCAGTACTTTTATTGCCTTTTGTACTGCCTGCATTTATTTTTTTTATTTCAGGCAGTACTTTTATTGGCTTTTGTACTGCCTGCATTTATTTTTTTATATTCTGGCAGTACTTTTTTCTGAAAATGGCGAAGCAGACAGATAATAATTATCAAATATTTCCGTTATTTCGGTTTTCCTCATAAAAGAAGCAATCTCTTCATCAGCATTCTCTGAAAATAATATCTTATTATCCGTTTCATTCAAATGTGTTAGAAAGAGTGATTTTTTAATGGAAACATCATCGGAAATCAATCCTTTATCTATTGAATTCAAATCTTTAATAACCGCTTCTAAAAATCTGTCCAAAGATTCGTGTGGCGCATATCTTATAATTCCCTGCCAGGGATTTTCGATATTGGTTGCATCAAAAAGATTAAGATTGTAGCAAGGCCACTCTTCTTCGCAAGGTAATACTCCTGCGCCGTGTCTTGTAACATATGTCCTTGTGATATATGAAATCTCAATATCTTTTATTCCTGCTTCCAAGCAAGTTTCGACTGCTGACTTGGCACCCGTATGTGATGCACTTATATGCGGAGCAAATTCTTCATTGTCGGTATCCAAAAGAAGTCCCTGTGCTCCTTCGAAAATGATTTCATCAAACTCCGATAAATATGAATGATCTTTTATTTCAATCAGTTCAGCGCCGTGGCAGATGCCTTCTGCCGCATTTCTTAAAACATTGTCTTCTTTAAGCAAATCTAAATATTCATTACTTGCAGAACTATCCCATTCTTTTACTACATTACAGCATTCTTTTTTTTGGGGCGTAATCGATGGCTCTTTTAGCAGTTCTTTTAACCGTGCAGGATAATACTCATCTCTTAATTCTTTTAAGAAACCATACAGTTTCTCTGCAGTCATTCCTTTAACATCTTTCAGATACAAAGGATGTTTTTCTGAACGAACCACGGCTTCATAGATACCCATTCCGCACGAACCGTGACGGTTTTTGCCTCGAGCAGTTTCTGCTGCCATGTTTACTAAAACATCATCTATCGTAACTATGCGGCAGAAAGGGTATGCGTAAATTCGCGGAGCAAAGCCCGAAAGATTCTTAAACGCTTCAAACTCTTCTTCAAGCTTATAAAGATCAGGCAGAAAGTCCTTCGCCCAGTATGTATCGACTTTCCTGAATGATGCGGATGAAAGCTCATGAAAAACAAACCGACCACTTACAGTATCTACCGTGTGGCCGGCTTGCGCTCCGCCGTTGAAACGAACTGCTAAAGCCGACTGGTTGTTTTCTTTTGCCAGTCGTGCAAAGCAGTCTGTTGCAAGGCCTTTTCCTTCATCTCCGAAATTTTTGCCGATTACAATGTGTGCTTTCATTAAAATCTGATTTCTTTTATTGCAGCCCCTACTATAGGACGAATCTTGTCGGGCCACTGACTGAGGATATCGTTTCTGTTACCTTTGTTTATTAACTGAAGAATGGATGTAATAACTTCCGAGAGACATCCTATGTCGGAAGGATTAATCATAGCCACTCTGCCCTTCATGTAGGGAAGAGAGGTCCATGACTTCCATGCATTCTGCTGATTGTTTCCTGTGATGATGTGGATGATTTCATATTTTACGCTGGCCATATCATAAGCCTCTGCCAAAGTAATATCCTTACCTACATTATCGCCGAACATATCTTTTATCTCTTTCTTTGAAAGAATATGTTGGCCGTCATTGTCGGCTATCTCGTCGCCGATTCCGATAAGGATGCCTTTTTTATCTCTCTTTTCAAAGGAATCGATTGAAGTATGCTTAGCTGCGAAATACCAAAGCAGTGAATCATAGCTGTACCAGTTTCCTCCGAAGCCTACTCTTAAATCAAGTAACTGTTCAACTACTCTTATGTCTGCTTCAAACTGTGTTACCTGAAGTCCGTCGGGATCTTCCGCCTCAACAAATGCGGCACACATAATATGCGGATTGGTAACGGGATTTTTCGCATAAATCTGAGTTACGGTTTCATTTAATGCGTTCTTTGCAATCTCTTCTGCAAGATAGCCCATAGAACCCGTAACGTCAAAACCTAAAATAATAGGTGTTGAATTAGGTGAATCTTCAGAATCCCTCGATTCTCTGACATTGATGAATTTGGGCAAATACTGTTCCTTTGCTTTTGTTGTCTGGAAAATAGTACTTGCGCTTGATGAATTTGTAATACCTCTTGACTGTTTTAATTTAGTCCAGTCTGATGCACGATAACTGCCCCTTCCCATAGTAAACCTCCGTTTATTTATATTTTTAAAATACTATCGAATCCTGTTTCTTCGGCACTTCGATATATGCCAAAGATTCTGCTGCCTTTTCAGCCTTATCCTGATCCATGGATTTTAACGCTTCGTTGGCGGTCTTTCCTTCGGATACGGATATGATTGCGTATATTATATCTGCCAGATATGATATATCTCTTTTATTAATGACCGTTACTCTGCCCGGCATAAATTCCTGCCATTTTCTGAAAATTACTTCGCTGTCAGCCTGTTCGTTTTCTATCACGATATGAAAAACATTGTAGTTTTTCTCGGCTTTACGTAATAGTTCCTCATCGGATAATACATACGGAACATCATCGCCGAACACACGCTTAATTTCCATGGCTGATAGGCTGCCCAAACTTGCATCGTCACCTATCGTAAAAAGATATCCTTTTTTCGAACGTTTCTCGAAGCAGTCGGCCTTTGTATGCTTCACTGCGAAATACCATAAAAGATTATACGACTCTCCGCCGTTTCCGCCTCCGCCGCCTTCAAGATAAAGTTCTAAAAGCTGTTCAATGATTCTTATATCCGCTTCAAACTGCGTTACCTGAAGAGGATATTTATCCGCTAATGAATCTCCGATGGCTGCGCATAAAATATGAGGATTGGTAATCGGTTTTGCTTTGTAAAGATGCGTGATGATTTCATTCATGGAATGCAAAGCCAGTTCTTTTGCCAGATATCCCATTGAAGCCGTCACATCAAAACCGATGATAACGGGTGTTGATTCAGGTGAATCTTCCGAATCTCTTGATTCACGGATTTGCTTACAGCCTTCGGTCATCTTTGAATGAACATCTTTAACCGTTGACTGTACTGTTATTCTGTTTGAATATATTTGTTCGGCGCTTACTGAGCTGCTTATGCTGCCTCTTAATTTAGCCCAGTCCGAAGCCCTGTAACTTCCTCTTCCCATTTAAGTCTCCGTTATTTATAAATTTCACCGTCTTCGGTATCCATGTTAATAAACTTTCTTTCACCGAAGGCTTTTATTAACATCTCATCCCAGTAAGCAAAATCTTCATAAGCATTTACCTTGGGCGTTCCGTTTATAAAATCAGCCAGCGCCTGGGGAATATTATCTCCGTCGGGAATAACTTTTTCGTCAGCCTTAAATCCTAAAAGCTCCTTTGCAATCTTTCTTAAATTCACAAGATTATCCGATACATCAAGGAATATGCCTCTGGTGTGTGTATTATGCTTGCCTGCGTTCCACCAGTTACCGTAAAGATAAGCGGTATGATCGTAAGGATTGATATAAACCGAATCGATATTTATATCTTCATGTGCAAGACCGTTATATTCAAGCACGCAGCAAAGATTCTCAAGTCGGCTTATTATCCATGCAACATGTCTTCCCGAAAGCGTACCAAACAGTCTTAAAGGATATTCGTCCTCACCTTTTTTGATAACGAGTAATCTCTCGCCGTTTTCAAGTTCGAATCCTCCGCTTATATGAGGGAAGAAATCGCTTAAGCTCTTGGTATCGGCCGAAGGATAATCAAGCATTGAAATTGCTTTTCTGTACTGCTCAACGCAGTCTGCGTTTTTCTCATCAAAATGATATATTATATTTTTTCTGGCTGTGTACGAATCTGCGGCTGTATCCTTGAATGTATAAAGATATTTAACCTCAATCTCTCTTCCGTCCAAGCATTCGAATTTCTTATCCTCTGCAGTCTCCCAAAGTTCGTCGGCTTTTAATCTTCTTTCCTGCTCATCCTTTGAAAGAGTAAAAAAAGAACGCATCCGCTGATAAAACTGCTTGTAGTAATCGGTATCCTCATGGTTTAACACATAAGTTGACCCGCAATACTTACAATGAGCAGTTGTTGCTGACGCGTCCAAAATCATACTTCCGCCACAGTTTTTACACAGTATATTCTTCATTTCGTCAATCCTTTCAGTTAACTTCTGAAAACATTAATTACTCTGATATTTTATCATAAAAGACGGCTTTATTAAAGCAAAAAATAAAGGTGTCAGGTTTGGATTCCTCCGCATCTGACACCATCACATTATAGATTATTTACCGTCTCTGTAGACTGCGAGGAGTTCCTCTAAGTCTGCGACTTCTTCCATTATTCTTCTTCCGTTGTCGGTATCTCGCACATACATTCTCTCGTCAAAATCCATTACTTTTAATGTGTCTGATAAAATGTCCGTTTCACCGGCAATTGCTTTGGCTTTGGATTCAAACTTTTCATGCTGTACAAGCCACATACCGTGCGAGTCAATGGCAAGTGTGTATCCTGACATTCCGGTCTTCTCGTGATAAGCCTTGGAGAAACCTCCGTCTATCATAAGAACTTTTCCGCCGGCCTTAATCGGCGTCTGGCCGTTCTTAATTTCAATGGGCACATGACCGTTTATGATATGCGAATATTTGCCTGTCGCGCCGAATTCTTTTAGGATTGCATCCGCAACCTCTGCGCTTTCTTCGATGAAGGAATAATATGCGTCCTTCTTTTCTTTGTGAGTCTCCTTATCCACGATAAAAAGTCTCTCGAACGTTGTCATTTTATCTCTACCGTATAAAGGTGACTTGGGGCCGCACCATAAATACCATAAAATATCTCCACCCTTTATTCTGTCGGATGAACCTATAGGTGAAAAATATGCTTTTCTTGCATAGTCTTCAAGCAATTCATAGAGACTCTTGCCGTAGGTATTCTTACCGCAGATATCGGAATGTGCAAAGGAACCGTCCTCGTTTAAAAGAACGCAGCCATGATATAAAAGATTGCCATTGTAGACTCTGTACATAGCACCTTTTTTGTAAAGGAATTTGATATGCTTCTTAAGCCTCTCTGAATGCATAAAAGCTTTGACGAGAAGTTTTACAATCATCTCCTCTTCATCGCTTAATCTGTAAGGGTCGTTTTTATCGATGGTCGGGAAATCGCATTCGAGAAGCGGATATTTCTTTCCGTTTATTTCAACTTCCTTTTTGTCAAAATCGATTTTATGCAAAAGAAGCTGATTATCCATCTCAAAATCGGGATTTCGTTTAATTACTTCGCCTTCAAGCTTAAACTGTATTACGGTGATTGCTTTATACATCTCGCTCTCAATCTCGGAAGCATTGACGAATTCACCGCTGCTTGTCTCTTTTAATTTAAATCTCGAATTGTCGGTATTTTTATAAGTCTCCATTGCAAAGGTTGCAAGAGGCAGAAGGTTAATGCCGTATGCATCCTCGATAATGTTTAAATTGCCGTATCTTGCTGACATTCTGATTACATTTGCAATACATGCGGGATGTCCTGCTGCAGCACCCATCCAGACCACATCATGATTACCCCATACAAGGTCTACCGAATGATATGAGCAGAGCGTATCCATTATTTTATGAGGTCCCGGTCCTCTGTCGTAAATATCGCCGACAATATGAAGATGATCGACAACCATTCTCTGAATAAGATTGGAAATCGCAATGATGATATTGTCTGCCTCTCCGACTCTTACTATCGTATCGATGATGCTTTTGTAATATTTTTCCTTATCGCTTATTTCCTGTTTTTCGGTAATAAGTTCTTCGATAACATATCTGAATTCCGCAGGGATAGCTTTTCTTACTTTCGATCTGGTATATTTACTCGATACGCATTTAAGAACATTAACCATATCCATTATGGTCTCTTTGTACCAGTCGTTTGTATTAATCCCCTCGGCCTTGATAAGTTCGAGTTTCTCCTGAGGATAGTATATTAAAGTCGCAAGTCTCTTTTTATACGCAGTACTCTTGTCGCCCAAAACAGCCTCGATTTTTCTCTTGACCGTACCCGAACCGTTCTTAAGCACATGTTCAAACTGCTCATATTCCCCGTGCACATCGGTTAAGAAATGCTCGGTTCCTTTAGGCAGCGAAAGAATGGCCTCAAGGTTAATGATTTCCGTAGCCGCCTCTTCGGGTGTGGGATACTGTTTTGCGAGAATTTTTAAATATTTATTGTTATCCATGTTTACTCTCCGTGGTTTCTTTTATGACCACTTAATTATACTTGTTTTAATATTCAAAAATCAATCTAAGCATAAATAAAAACACCCGAATGTCATTAATTGTGACAATCGGGTGTGAATTATTAAAGTGTAATCTTGCAGAAGTTCTTTTTGCCTTTCTTTACGATGAAATCGCCTGCGGCAAGTTCTTCCTTGGTGTAAGATTTCTTGAAGTCGGTTATCTTTTCATCATTAACCGTACATCCGCCCTGCTCGATGGTTCTTCTTCCTTCGGAACGTGTGGGAACAAGCTTTGCTGCAACCAAAATTCCGATTAAGTCAATCTGACCGTCCCTGAAGTCTTCATCTGTCAGTG
>JAGCVT010000107.1 GCA_017962225.1 Lachnospiraceae bacterium | reverse complement strand
TATTTCTTATCATAGACGATAAAAAACACGTAATTTTCACGGATTAATTTCTCTGATAGTATTTTCACTAAATTACAAACTTTTGGAACAGACATTTCTTTCAGATGAAAGGTTAAGATTATGAAAATAAAACTGAATTCAAGTGCGGGCGGTATACCGAGGTGTTAACGATTAATTATTGGCGGCATGATAACAACTGAAATTTTTACAAACATAAGGAGACAAAATGAGCGAAAGATTAATTAACGTCAGCAAAGAACAGGTTAAGAAATTAAAAGATAAGGTAGTAAACAGAGAACAGAAAATCGATTATGAAAGACTTGAGTTTCTCAAAATAGTTTATGAAGAATACAAGGATTTCCCTTCGATCATTCAGAGAGCAAGAGTATTTGAGTATCTTCTTGATCATAAAAAAATCTACATCGATGACAATCTCATCGTAGGAAGCCTTGCAGGTGAGTGGGGTTCATTCTACATTTATCCCGAATGGAGAACCGACTGGCTTTTCAATGACAACCCTTTCGGAATCGATGAAGACAAGAAAGAACTGGTAGATGAGGCTGACAAATACTGGCAGAAACACGGCCTTGCATTCAACGTTGAAAACAGGGTAAAAGAAAGCCTCGGAATCAACTACAGAGAATATATCAAAGCCGGTGTTTTCTCAGACAACACGGATGCTCCTTCAGGCGTTTCCATTTCGGATTTTAAACGCGTGGTTAACGAAGGACTTGACAGCATTATCAAGGAAGTTGAGAAGAGATACAAGAGCCTTGATTACAAGATTGAAAACAGAGATAAGTTTGATTTTTATGAAGCAGTGCTTATCGAGTTAAAAGCAATCGTAAGATACGCCAAGAGATTTTCGAATCTTGCCAAGGACCTCGCAAAGAAAGAAACAGATCCTTTAAGAAAAGCACAGCTTTTAAAGATTGCGGAAGTAACAAAGAGAGTACCTGAGAAGCCCGCAAGAAACTTCTGGGAAGCACTTCAGTCACATTACTTCACACATCTTGCTCTTGAACTTGAGCAGGTAGGATGCGGCGCAAGCCAGGGCTTTGTAGGTCATGTACTTGATCCTTACTACAAACAGGATTTGAAGAACGGCGATATTACAGAAGAGGAAGCAGTATTCCTTCTTCAGAACTTCTTCGTAAAATTAAACGACATCAGCTACTTCTACGGAGAAAGAATGGCGCTTGGCCAGTCCGGAGATACGGCACAGACAATCTCTATCGGAGGTTACGCTCCCGACGGATCCGATGCAACCGCAGATGTCGATTATCTTATCCTTGAGGCACAGAAAGGGCTGCTTTTACCTCAGCCTCCTCTGGCACTCATTTATCATGACAAGTTAAAACCCGAATTCTTAAACAAGGCTTTTGAACTTGTCAGAACAGGTGTGGGCATGCCTCAGTTTATGAACGGAAACGTTCTCGTTCAGAGATCGCTCGATGCTTATTCAAGATACGGCGCAACGCTTGAGGATGCAAGAAGCACCGGCGTATACGGATGTGTTTCAACAGCCATTCCCGGCAAAACCGCTTACTTAATGGAATCAAGCTTCAACCTCGTAAAAGCAATCGAACTCGTGCTTAACAACGGTATCGATCCGAGAACAGGATACGAAGTAGGTGAAAAAACAGGTAAGCTCAGTGAACTTACAACATACGAGAAGTTCTATGAAGCGTTTGAAAAGCAAACATACAGAAACATCAGACTTGCTCATAAGTCCGCGGAGATATATCTGTACTTAAATGCCAAGAATCTTCAGCTTCCTTTCAGATCCGCGCTTACAAGCGGCTGTCTTGAAAAAGGCATCGACATGTGGAACGGAGGATCGGATTTCTCGGCAACGGCATTTGTATTTGCAACAGGCATTGATGCAGCGAACTCTCTTGCCGCAATCAAGAAGCTTGTATATGACGATAAAGAACTCACCCTAAAAGAAATAAAAGATGCATTAAAGGCTGACTTCGTGGGCTATGAGCTGATTCAGAAGAAGCTCATAGCAGCACCCAAGCACGGAAACAACGACCCTTATGCAGAGGATATTGCAAAGGCAGTTTACAAAACGGCATTTGATGCATTTGCAGCCAACGGTAACAACTTCCTCGGACAGTATGCAAAACCTGACGCATATTCAAAGAGTACCTACAACTATTACGGTCTCCTTACAGGCGCAACACCTACAGGAAGAAAGTCCGGTACGGCTCTTACAGACGGTTCACTTTCTGCAACACCCGGAAGCGATGAGAAAGGACCTTCCGTACTTGTTGCAAGTGCTGCAGCTTCACAGGATGCAGTGGCATACAACTCCACACATCTTAATGTAAAACTTAATCCCGACCAGTTCAGAACGGAGGAAGGAAATGCGGCACTTAAAGCTCTTATTAAAGGTTACTTTGATCTTGACGGCAACCACATCCAGTTTAACTGCGTGGATGCTGCAGTCTTGAAAGATGCAAGAAAGCATCCCGAAAGACACAAAGACCTTGTAGTAAGAGTTGCAGGTTTCTCGGCATTCTTCGTAAGACTCCATCCCGGTGTACAGGATGAAATCATTGCAAGAACCGAGCACAGCGTAGCATAGAAAAGTAATTTTATATAATCGGTTCGGAGCGAAATCCGAACCGATTATAAATATAAGATTTTACCAAAATAAAAAGAAAGAATGAGATAAAAGATATGAAAAAGAAGTTAATAAAAATATTATCCCTTGTGCTTGCGGTGGCAACGCTTACTGCGTGCGCAGGTGCAACTGCCGACGGTGGCAAGAACAAAGGCTCAAACGGCGGGGCAACCAAAACATATTCTGAACATGCTCAGGAGCTTGCCAAAGAATATGTTAACAGACACATTACTGCCGAAGATGAAATAAATGAAGAAATCATCGAAGCATTAATTGAAGAAATTAAAATCAAATATCCTTTTGAAGAAGGTGTTAAGGAAATCAAATTAGCCGAAGGCGACAATGTATTTATCGGGGAAGGCAAAGGCTGGTACAAACAGCTCTTTGTCGATCAGGGAATCAAAGTAACCATCGTTGAAGGTGCGGAAAACTATGAAGAAGAACTGATGGCAAGAGGAGATCTTGATTTTGCCAACAGAATGCTTTATCCCTTCCTTTTAAACAAAGAAAAAGGTGCTGATCTGGTAGCTGTATGGGCTACAAACAGACCTGCTCCCGGAATCGTAAATGTAATCGTAAGATCCGATTCGGGCTATGAAAAATTTGAGGATTTAAAAGGCAAAACAATTGCGACTTCCGCATCGAGCTGCCCTTATGTAGTTACAGAGGAACTTATTATAAGAGAACAGTGGGAGCCCGGCAAAGATGTAAATATCATCAATACACAGGAGTATGTAAATGCTCTTCTCGCAGGAGAAGTTGATGCGATTATTTATCATCCCACAACACCTGTTAATCCCATACTGTTAAGCGGAGAATGTAAGGCAATTGAGAATGCTCCCGAAGACGGCGTATACGTCGGAGGCGGCGGACTCAGAGTAATATTCACGACAAATGAATTTGCTACGAAATATCCCAATGTTACAAAGGCATACACCAAGATTCAGGAAGCTATTCAGGCCTGGGAATTTGTTGATACGGATGCAGCAGCGGGAATATATGAATCCGTAAGCCGTGTACCCAAGGAAAATGCAATTTACTGGTGGAATGCCGGCAAAGAAACAAGATTTGCATGGACTGACGGAAAGGAGTCATTACAGGAAGCAACAGAAAGCTTTTACGATTGGTTAATTGAATACGACCAGGCATTTGACGGCGGTGCGGATCTTGAGCACTGTTTCGCTGAAGGATACTTCGATTAGCTAAAAATTTTAGCTGTAAAGGAGAAGCAATGAAAAAACTGATTATAAAATATTTTAATATGCTGATTGTGCCTGTAATACTGGTTATCATTTGGCAGTGCTTATCCAATGCAGGTCTGATTTATGATGTAATACTTCCTTCACCGATTAAGTGCTGGTATGCATTTGTTGAAATAGTTAAGAACGGCAGTCTTAAAGTGGACTTGCTGGTAAGCTTAAAAAGAGTGTTGTTCGGTTGCCTCTGGGGCGTCGGTATCGGCTTTACGTTAGGACTACTCTCAGGCTTCAGCAGAGTAGTCGAAAGAATTGTAGATCCGATTATCAATATCTTAAGACAGATAGCAATCTATGCCTGGATTCCTCTGATTATTCTCTGGTTTGGCATAGGTGACACATCAAAAGTAATCATTATTGCAAAAGCAGTTCTGGTACCTGTTTATATCAATACTCTGGGCGGAATCAGAGATATCAATACACAGTACATCGAATTGTCGAAAGTACTCGAACTTGATAAATGGACATTTCTTTCTAAAATTGTCTTTCCGTCTGCAGCACCGGTGATTTTCTCCGGACTAAGACTTTCAGTATCCGCCGCTTGGACATCGGTTGTTGCGGCAGAGATGCTCGGAGGACTTACAGGACTCGGATATGCGCTGTTAAATGCAAAAGATTATCTAAAATCCGACAGACTTATAGCGCTTATGGCCGTAATAGCTGTCATAGGCATTTTATTCGACAACATTCTTTTACTTTTGCAAAAGCAGATATTCAAATGGAAAGAGGCATAATATGGCAGAGTACGCATCAGGAATCCTGGAAATAAAAAACGTTTCCAAGGTATTCCGTACAAAAGAAAAAGAAGTTAAGGCCATAGACGGAGTAAGCTTCACCGTTAACAGAGGCGAGTTTATTTCCATTATCGGTCCAAGCGGCTGCGGAAAAACCACATTGCTCAGGTTAATAATGGGAATCGAAAAAGACTACGAAGGTGATATTCTTTTAAACGGTAAAAGAATCGAAAAACCCGGAATAGACAGGGGCGTAGTCTTTCAGGATCACAGACTTTTGCCATGGCTTACGATAGAACAGAATTTAGCTCTTGGCCTTAAAACAAATAAGAAACAACTTAATATGGAAATCGAAAACATGTTAAAAAAAGTCGATCTGACGGGATTCGGCAAATCCTATCCCCGCCAGGTATCGGGCGGTATGTCTCAGAGGGCTTCGATAGCCAGAGCACTTATCAGAAAACCGGAGATACTTTTACTGGATGAACCGCTCGGGGCACTGGATGCTCTGACAAGATTTAACATGCAGGGCGAACTTGAAAAGATCTGGCTTTACAACAAGACAACCATGATAATGGTCACTCATGATATTGAGGAGGCAGTATATTTATCGGACAGAATAGTTGTTCTTGATTCAAGACCGTGTAAGGTCAGTCGAATATTTAAAATCAACCTTCCTCATCCGAGAGACAGAAGGAGCAAAGAGTTTGAAGAATATCGTACAAACGTTGTAGCGGCGTTCAGAGACTCTGTGGGAGATTATGTAATTTAGGTAACGGAGACAAAAGTAATGGGATATGAGGACTTAAAAAACATAAAAGGAAACATAATAAATATCCAGCATTACAGTTACCAGGACGGACCGGGAGTAAGGACCACCGTTTTTGTAAAAGGGTGTTCACTTAAGTGCAAATGGTGTTCCAATCCCGAGAGTATCAATCCTGAGAGAGAAATTGCGTTTGACCCGAAAGACTGCATCGGGATAAAGGAATGCGGCAGATGCCTTAAAGCTCCTTTTCCCGATGGCGTGTTTAACGAAAACGAAGAAACCGGTAAAGCCAAAATTGACTGGAACAGAAAAAAAGAAATCTCTTCCGAACTCGCTTCTCTCTGTCCGTGTAAAGCAATATTTACTTACGGCAGGGAAGTCAGTGTGGAAGAAGTCATAAAAGAAGTTGATCAGGACATATCTTTTTACTCGGTTAATAACGGCGGCATAACGGTCAGCGGAGGCGAACCTCTTTTACAGCCTGACTTTGTGGCGGCACTTTTACAGACGGCGCGTGTGCACGGATATTCAACCGCTATCGAAACAGCACTTAAAGTTCCGTGGGAAAACGCTAAGAAAGTTCTGGAATACACAGATATTCTTATACACGATATCAAGATGATAAATTCCGAAGAACATAAAAAATGGGTTGGTGTAAGTAACGAAAAGATCTTGGAAAATATTAAAAAAGCGTATGAGACATTTCCTCAGAAAAAGGTAATAGTCAGGACACCCGTAATACCGGGAGCCAACGATAAGGAAGAGGTTATAGAAGAAATAATAAACTTCATCCTGCCTTATAAAAATATCATAAAATACGAACTGTTACCATATCACAGACTCGGGCTCGGAAAATACGAAGTCCTGGGAAGGGAATATGAATTAAGCGATATAAGCAGTCTTGGTGATAAAAGGATAAAAGAACTGCGCGAATTTGTCTCTCAACGTTTTGAAAATGCGAGGAAATAAAAATGGCGGGACGCAGTTTCGGCACATTCCGGATTGCCGGCAAAAACATTAAAGCCGGCAATTTCAAAAATGTCAGCATTATAATCCTTATCGCCTTCACTGCATTTTTTTTGTTCGGAGGCAACTTAATAGTATACGGAATGTCTGAAGGCCTCAATCAGGTAAGACAGAGACTCGGAGCGGATTTAATCATAGTACCGGCGGGCAAAGGCAGGGAAATATCAGGCATTCTGCTCGAGGGCGAAGCCGGTTTCTTTTATCTTGACAATGATCTGGTTTCGAAAGTAAGTGAAACTGAGGGTGTAAAAAACGTTACCGGTCAGTATTATTTTGCATCTGCGGCAGCCACATGCTGCGACTCGGCCAAGCCGATAGAAATCATCGGCTACGATCCCGATACGGATTTTGTCATCAGACCGTGGATAGAAAAAAAGATAAACCGGAAGCTTGACGACAATGCGATTGTGATAGGGAGCGACATTGATTTAAAAGAAAATAATACCATCAAACTGTACGATGAATATTATCCTGTCATAGCTCAGCTTGACAAAACAGGAACGAGCATGGATCAGAGTGTCTATACCACCAAAGATACCATTATTAAAATCAGGCGTTCGGCATTAAAAAAAGGCTTTGATTTCTTTTCGGGAGAAGAGGACGAGATTATAAATCAGATTTCGAGCATCCTGGTACAGGTTGATGAAGGAAGTGACTTAAGGGCGATAAGCAGAGCGATAGAATCTAATGCCGGGGAAGTGGAAGTAGTTGAAGTTAACAGCACTCTAAATGCAATATCCTCGACACTTAATTCAATCAAAGAATTCTTCTTCGTTTTCGCCATTCTTTTCCTGGCCATGGCATCGACGACTCTCTTTATAGTCTATTACATGTGCGCGGGAGAAAGAAAAAAAGAATTCTCGCTTATGAGAATGATAGGCATGACCAGAGCCAAGGTTCTAAGCGTGGTATTGACTGAGAATATCCTGCAGGGTCTGGCAGGTTCAATCGCGGGATTAACGGCAGCAGGCCTTTTCATGTATCCTTTCAGTGCTCTGTTTAATGTAAGAATCAGACAGCCTTTCGCTTTTCCGGGTGTACCGGGAATTGTGCTGCTCGGGTTACTGAGTATCTTTGTTACAACTTTTTTGGGAACGGCAGCGGGGCTTTTAGCTACATATTACGTCTGCACCAAGGATACTTATGACATAATGCGCGAAGGCGAGTAAAACAGGTGAAAAGATGTTAATTCACATAGAAGACATATCAAAAGAATATAAAAGAAACGACGAAAAGTTTTACGCAATCGATCATATTAATCTGGATATAAAAGAAGGAGAATTTCTGGTAATCTACGGAAAATCCGGAAGCGGAAAGAGCACTTTTATCAATATCCTGGCAGGAATTCTTAAGCCGAGTGACGGAAGCGTTAAATACGACAGCCTTAAGATTACGGACGGGGAAGATAAAAAGATATCGGAATTCAGAAATAAACAGATCGGTTATATAGGTCAGGGATACACTTTGCTGCCCAATCTGACCGTTTACGAAAACATATCGCTCTCCGCACATCTTTACGACAAAAAATCCAAGGAAAAAGAAATTGAAGAAGTTTGTAAAAGGTTAGGCATATATAAACTGATTAATTCATATCCGAAGGATTTATCGGGCGGTGAAAAGAGACGTGTTGCGGTTGCAAGGGCTCTCATAAATGAACCCGAGGTTATACTGGCCGACGAACCGACGGGCGATCTGGACAGTGAGAATACAGTTATTGTACTGGATATTTTTAAAGAGTTGGCGGAATCCGGGAAAACGGTTATTGTTGTATCGCATGATAAGGATGCGAAGAATTATACAAATTTAATTTATCAGATGGATAAAGGAAAACTGACTCGAATCAGTTAATCAAAAATACTAATCGGAGGACAATAAAATGATAAAGAAAATATTGATTTTGGTAACAGAAATTGTTTTTGCGGCAGGAGTGAAAACAGTATTTTCGGGATGCGGACCCATGGAGAACGGAATGTACATGGCATGCCATACCGCAGAAAACATTTTGTTTGGAATAGCACTTTTTAATATTGTTTTGGCAGCAGTGTCACTTTTTGTAAAAAACAGAAAGATTAATATAGTTATCGGAGCGGTAATTGCCGTAAGCAGCCTCGC
>JAGCVT010000106.1 GCA_017962225.1 Lachnospiraceae bacterium | reverse complement strand
ATACTTCCGGCATGAGAGTCGGCCGATTAAGAGGGTGGTGCAATACCAATGTGGAGCGTATGCTCGCCTGGGAGTGTTTTTTATTTTCATCTTTTGAAAAAGCAATTATTTGGGATCTTTTTGAGAAGATGAGATTCATTTCAGAAAGGAGTGAAGAGATGGGAAGAACAAAACAAGAAGCTATAGATAATATTCAGAAAAGACAAGATGAAAGACGAATGCTAATTTCCTACGAAGAGGCAAGTAAGAGATATAGCCTTGGAGTAACTTCATTGAGGAAAAGAGCAAAGGAATGTAGGGCTTTATACAAAATAGGTAAGTCTGCATTAATTAATGTCAGAATAATGGATGAGTATATGGAAACATTTCGCGTTTGAGGAAACAAGGATTTATTACTATTGAATTATTGTCTTGCGTTAATTATAATAGAAGTGTGATTGGAGAGGAGCAGAACCTTTATGGACGAGAAAAAAAGAAGACCGGGTCGTCCCAAAACCGGTCAACCGATTAAAGATAGAAGAGTTACTTTCAGAATGAAAGAGACTGCTTATAATCGTCTAAAAGAATATTCCTCAGCCAAAGGCTTGACAGTAACCGAGACAATCAACAAAGCGATTGAAGAGTATTATCAATCGAAAAAGTAAGAAACCTCTTTCCTCCCGAAAGGAGAAAAGATGGCAAGTTCGCGAAAAGATTTTCAAGGACGTGTCCTTCGTAAAGGTGAAGGACAAAGAAAAGAGGACGGGCGTTATGTTTACAGATATACAACTCCGTATGGAAAGCGATGCTCCGTCTACGGTACAACTCTCGAAGAACTTCGAGAAAAAGAAAAACAATTGGTAAGAGATCAGCTGGAAGGTCTTGATACATATGTGGCAGGCAGTTCTACTCTTAATTACGTGTTCGACAGATACATGTCTACCAAAGCAGAGTTAAGAGGAACTACGAGGACCAATTACCTGTATATGTATAATCGATTCGTAAGAAATACGTTTGGAAAAATGATTTTATGCGATATAAAATATTCCGATGTCTTGCGATATTATAATGAACTTCTAGATGACAAGGATATTAAGATTAATACCCTTGAAACAATTCACGGTGTGATTCATCCTACACTCCAGTTAGCCGTCAGGGATAATATAATAAGAAATAATCCGAGCGACGGTGTTATGGCTGAACTGAAAAAAAAGAGAAAAAAGCATTCCTCTTTAAGGCATGCACTTTCTCAAGAAGAACAGGTTGAATTTTTAAACTATGTTGTGAAAAGCCCGATTCATTATCGATGGGCACCTCTTTTTACAGTAATGCTTGGGACCGGATGTAGGGTTGGAGAGGTTATAGGACTTCGCTGAGAAGACATAGATTTAGATAATCGAATGATTAGTATAAATCACAGTGTCACATATTATCCCAGATGTGATAATTCCTATAAATGTGAATTTGAAGTATCTCTTCCAAAAACAGAAGCTGGAATAAGAACGATACCGATGCTTGATGAAGTGTATGAGGCATTTCTTGAGGAAAAAAAGTATCAGGAAGAAGGAGAAGGACTTTGCCAGGTTGAACTTAATGGCATGACCGGATTCATTTTCCAGAATCGTTTCGGAGAACTTCATAATCCGGCAGCAATCAACAGGGCTATAAAAAGAATAGTTGAAAATCACAATGCAGAAGAAATTGTCAGTGCAGAGAGACAAAAGAGGAGAGCAATTGTTATTCCAAATTTCTCTTGCCACATATTAAGGCATACATTCTGCACCAGGTTTTGTGAAAACGAAACCAACATCAAAGTTATTCAGTCGGTAATGGGACATGCAGATATTCAGACCACATATGATATTTATGCTGAAGTTACCGATCTAAAAAAGAAACAATCATTTGAAGAATTATCTAAGAAAATGAAGATTTTTTAGGAAAGGGTTCATTATTGAATAATCCTAAAAGTGTTGCATAATTATCCGTAGTGTGCCGACTCTGTACCAAACAAGGTAATCAATGGTAAGCAATGGCGAGTATACACAACGAGATGCGACATTAAGAAATCGTTTAGAATACGCATTGGCGAGCAATGACGGGCATTTTCGAGTTCATGTCCCGACAATGAAGCAGCAGAAAGATCAGTAAAGCGGCAAAGTTTAAAAGCAAAAAGCATAAAAGCAAAAGAATCAGGCCTTCCGAGATTTTTCGGAAGGCTTTTTTTGTTACCAGGACGCGTAGTTTTTCCAGGCTTTCGGCTATCACTACGCGCGTTTTCGTCTTCTCTTATTATTTGCGCGTAGTTTTTCTTGAGCTTTCGGCTATCACTACGCGCGTTTTCTGCTTCTCTTGCTATTTGCGCGTAGTTTTCCTGAAATCATTTAGAACAGCTACGCGCGTAAAAGAAATATCTCAAATATCGCACGTAAAATCCCAAGAAACCATCATAAAAGTTACGCGCGTAAAAGACATATCTTAAATATCGCACGTAAAATCCCAAGAAACCATCATAAAAGCTACGCGCGTTTTAGTATTACATCAAATTATGATATATAAACTTTATCATATAGACAAATTATGATATAATATGACCATAAATCTAAAGGGAGGGATTATTATGTTCTCTTTACAGGAAACAATAAGGCCATCGGCTGATTTAAGAAATCATTACAATGAAATATCAAAACAGTGCCATGAAGACAATTTGGCAGTAATAATAACTGTAAACGGCAGAGGTGATACAGTCTCGTTATCATACGAGGAATACGGAAGAATGAAATCAAGACTTGAGCTGCTTGAGATTCTTGCGGAAGCGGATGAGGATGTTAGAAGCGGAAGAGTGGCTCCGATTCAAGACACCTTTGATGACTTAAGAGCAATGTTGAAGGAGGGCAAGTTTTGAAATATAAAGTGATTCGAACGGATACTGCAGATTCTTTCATTCGTAAAATAATCCTTTATGTTGCACAAAACTTTGGCGCCGAAACTGCATTAAAAAAACTTGATGAATTGGAAAAATCCATCAATTCACTTGGGAGCAATCCTTATCTTGGCGAAGATCCCAGATATCCGGTTTTGCGACGTCAAGGATTTAAAGTTTTGTTTTTGGAAAAGGATCTGGTATTCTACAAAATAGATGATGAAAAAAAGATTGTAACTATTTATGCTGTAGTCGATCAGAGACAGGATTACTTAAGCATAATAAGAGGAATGTAACAAAAGGAAATATGAGTTATATGAGCGAGCAAGAAATAAACGATTCAATAATAATAAAAACAGCAGAAACCGACGAGGAGTTGTGCGGTAGGGGATATGTGCACTGTACGGCGTGGCAGGAAGCTTACAGAGGTATAGTAAACGACAGATGGCTTGATACGATGACTGTAGAGGCAACAACAGCACGTGCCAGACAGTTTCCGGAGAATACTCTAGTCGCTAAGGATAACGATAAAGTCGTTGGATTTGCAGTATATGGTCCGTCGAGAGATGAAGATTTGCCGGATGCGGGGGAGGTTGATGCAATCTATGTCCTGTCGGAGTATTATGACCGTAAAGTTGGCTACAGACTGATGAACGAAGCAGTTTCCAGGCTTAGCGAATACAATACTATAATTGTGTGGGTGTTTGAAAAAAATGAGCGAGCTATAAACTTTTATCACAAATATGGTTTTGAATTTGACGGAGCCCAAAAGGAATGGAAACTTGTTACACCGGTTACGATAGTCAGAATGATAAAGAAAATTAATAGGATAAAATAAAGATAATCTGTTTAAGGGGATAATACTGATTATGCAAATATTTATCTACGGATCACCTTTCATATTGGTGGCTTTCATAATAGTTATAAGCCTGTTAATGGAAAAGGTGTTTCCTTCCACAATGCAAAAGACTAAAAAAGGAAAACTGAAAGACAGTTATACCGTATCTGTTACCGCTATTGCCGGAAAAGGATCAGAGACTCATTTAGATTGTGTCTTTACCAAGAGAAAGAGCGGCAAATACAGATACAGATTTGGCGTTTTTGAGTGGATTATTTTTATAGTGGTCGTTTTACCGACAGTTGCCCTCGGTATTTGGATTATAAATGATTACTGGGAAATGATCATAAAATCTCCATTAGAAATGACGTCATATGCTGTTGTAATTATTTTAGACCTGTTTCTGTTAATAGTTCTTTTATGCAATCCAACAATGCGTGCAATACTGTATTTTAAAAGATATCTTAAAGACTGATGTGCAATATAAGGGAAAGAGCAGGTTAATATGAAAATAAAAGACACAGTAAAAACTTACGATGAAGTATGTGCTCTAAAGCACGCGGGACATGTTAAACCGAAGAAGCAGTCGGTATTCTTAAGAAAGCTGATTAAGGTTTTATCAAAGCCCGAATTAAAAGCGACAAATTTCACATACGAAACCGAAGGCATGGAGAAGCTTGGCAAAGATGAACCATGCCTTATTCTCATGAACCATTCGTGCTTCACGGATTTGCAGATAGTCGGTACCCTCTTTGCCGACAGGCAGTATCATATTGTCTGCACCAACGACGGATTCGTGGGAAAGGCCGGCCTTATGCGAAAAGTCGGATGCATTCCAACCTGCAAATTCATAACGGATATTAACCTCGTAAAAGACATGAAATACGCCTTCGAAGAACTCAAAAGTTCGGTGGTAATGTATCCCGAAGCAAGCTACAGTTTTGACGGAACCGAGACGCCTCTTCCGACGAGTCTGGCGAAATGCCTGAAGCTTATGAATGTGCCGGTTGTCATGATTAAAACCGAGGGCGCTTTCCTTCGAGATCCTTTGTACAACAATCTTCAGAAAAGAGACGTCGATATAAAAGCGACCGTAAAATATCTGCTATCGCCCGAAGACATCAAGCAGAAAAGCAACGACGAACTCAATGAAATATTAAGCGCCGAATTTAAGTACGACCATTTCAAAGCGCAGCATGAAAAGAATATCATCATCGATGAACCATTCAGAGCGGACGGGCTTCACCGCGTATTGTACAAATGCCCTGCCTGCAAGAGTGAGGGCCACATGCTCGGCAAAGGAACGCATATAACCTGTGCGGGCTGCGGCAAAGAGTATACGCTCGAAGAAAACGGAACACTTTCCGCATCGGACGGAAACTCTGAATTCAAATACGTAACTGACTGGTATGCGTGGCAGCGGGAAGAGGTAAAGAAAGAACTCGAAGACGGCACATATCTTTTAGACACGGATGTACAGATAAAGATGCTTGTTGATTTTAAGAGCATTTACAGCGTCGGCGAAGGCAGACTTATACACAACAAGGACGGCTTTGAACTGACGGGCTGCGAAGACAGATTAAAATATATCCAGTCGGGCAAAAGCTCCTACAGCCTCTACGCCGATTACTTTTGGTATGAAATCGGCGATATGATCTGCATCGGAAACACACAGGTTCAGTATTACTGCTTCCCCAAGAATCAGGAGAAGGCCATCGTTGCCAAAGCCAGACTGGCTACCGAAGAATTGTATAAAATGACACAAAACCCCCGT
>JAGCVT010000105.1 GCA_017962225.1 Lachnospiraceae bacterium | reverse complement strand
TGGAGGAAGCACCTGTCGACAGACTGCCGATTCAGACATTTATCCTTGAGTACAACGAGGAGTTTATAAGAGAAGCCATAAACCGTGAAATATCAAGAGGCGGACAGGTTTATTTTGTACATAATATCGTCAGAGACATTGACCTTGAGGCCGAGGCAATCAGCAAACTGGTGCCCAATGCAAGGGTGCGTTTCGCACACGGTCAGATGAACGAAAAAGAACTCGAGGACATTATGTACGAATTCGTGCGCGGTGAAATCGACGTACTTATTTCAACCACCATCATTGAAACCGGTCTTGATATTCCGAATGTTAATACAATCATCATTGACAATGCCGACAGATTCGGACTCGCACAGCTTTATCAGTTACGAGGCAGAGTAGGACGAAGCAACAGAAGCGCATATGCGTTCTTAATGTATCAGCAGAACAAGGTTGTAAGCGAAATCGCACAAAAGCGCCTTGAAGCAATCCGTGAATTCACCGACCTTGGAAGCGGCTTTAAAATCAGTATGCGAGACTTAGAGATCAGAGGCGCCGGAAATCTTTTAGGATATAAGCAGTCGGGCCATATGGAAGCCGTAGGCTACGAACTTTACTGTAAGATGTTAAACGATGCGATTATCGAAGCCAAGGGCGAAGAGAGAATCGACGATTACAACACCAGAATCGATTTAAACATTGATGCTTACATGCCTCCCGAGTACATCATAAATGAGAACGAAAAACTCATTATGTACCAGAGAATAGCGTCCATAAGCGGTAAGGTTGATTATGATGAAATGGTCGAGGAATTAAACGACCGCTTCGGAAAAGTTCCCAAGCAGGCGGATTATCTTTTACGACTGGCACTTTTAAAGAGCGTAGCAAAAGAAGAATACGTGACTCAGGTGAGGGGCTCGGACGGAAAGATAAAGGTCGATTTGTACCCTAAAGCCAAGGTCGATCCCGACAAACTGGTCGATTTTATCAATTCCTATCCGCAGAAAATCCGCTTCGTAAACGGCAGCATTCCCGGATTTGAGATAAATTACAAGATGTGCGGACTGCCCGAGAGAGACGAGGAAAAACTTCTTGAGACCGCCGAGAAATTTATCAGGGATATGCGCTGCATCATCACGGATTGAGAGCTGTAATTGAAAAAGACAGCGTTTTAGTATATAATATATTAGTTATGCAGTTTAAAATGCGCGGATTGTGTGAACAATTCGTCTGTATATATTTTTTTAGGAAAGCCAGGACTTAAAAATGGAACACATTTACGTACCCAAGGGATACAGATCCCCGCAGAACATCAAAGAAACAGAAAAAGCAATCAAGGAAGTCAAGGACTATTTTGAAAGAGCATTGGCCGATGCACTCAATTTAACCAGAGTTTCGGCACCTCTTTTCGTATGGCCTGCATCAGGTTTAAACGATAACTTAAACGGCGTAGAAAGACCTGTTAAGTTCGGTATCAAAGAACATGACGATGCAGAAGTTGAAATCGTTCATTCACTTGCAAAATGGAAAAGAATGGCTCTTCATGAATACGGCTTTAAAAAGGGCGAAGGCCTTTATACGGATATGACCGCCATCAGAAGAGATGAAGATACAGACAACCTTCATTCAATCTATGTCGATCAGTGGGACTGGGAAAAAATCATCGACAAGGATGAAAGAAATTTCGACACCCTAAAAGAAACAGTTTTCAGAATCTACATGGCTATCAAGCAGACCGAGTTTTATATCTGCGGCAAATACCATTTCATGGATCCGTTCCTTCCCAATGAAATCTTTTTCATTACCACACAGGAACTTGAAAACATGTATCCCGACAAGACTCCCAAGGAAAGAGAGAATCTTATCACCAGGGAAAAGGGTGCTGTATTTCTTATGCAGATCGGTGACGATCTCGCATCGGGCGAGCCTCATGACGGCAGAGCTCCCGACTATGATGACTGGAAATTAAACGGGGATATTTTAGTTTATTATCCCATACTCGGAGGAGCATTCGAGATTTCATCAATGGGTATCAGAGTAGATGAGGATTCACTTGTTTACCAGTTAAAGAAGAAAAACTGCGAAGAGAGAATGGAAATGCCTTTCCAGAAAGCCATTCTTGATAAGAAACTTCCTTACACAATCGGCGGAGGTATCGGACAGTCGAGAATATGCATGTTCTTCTTACAGCGTGCACACATCGGCGAAGTTCAGTCTTCAATCTGGCCCGAGGAAGTGTATGAAATCGCAGCTGAAAACGGAATTAACATATTATAGGATTTACACATGAAAAAAGCGCTTGAAAAATATATAATTCCGCTGCTGGCCATTATCGGAATAGTATTCTTGGACCAGTGGACCAAACACCTTACGCTTCTTTACGTAAAGGGTACGGACGGATTTTATATCATCAATAAAGTATTAAGAATATATTTCGTGAGAAACGAAGGAATGGCGTGGGGAATGCTTCAGAACAAGCAGGTTCTGTTCATTATCTTAACGCCCATTGTTCTTGCGGCGCTCGCATATTTTTATTACAAACTGCCTTTCGAAAAGAAGTTTATTATTGCAAGAATATGCCTCTTATGCTTATGCGGCGGAGCCATCGGCAATCTTATAGACAGAATATTTAACGGTGAGAAGCTTTTCCACGGATACGTGGTAGATATGATTTACGTTGAAATCATCAATTTCCCCGTATTCAATATTGCGGACAGCTTTATCACTATCGGCTTTGCGCTGATGATTATTTCAATGATTTTTGTCTACAAGGAAAAAGATTTCGATCTTCTTTTCGGC
>JAGCVT010000104.1 GCA_017962225.1 Lachnospiraceae bacterium | reverse complement strand
TTTAATACCATATTCTGCGCCGGAGTCATATTCTCACCGTTTCTTACAACCGCTACAATCAGTGCCTGCGGCGGTATGACGATATCTTTTATTTCCTTATCGCACCAGGCGTGGCTTTCGTTTAATACGCCCGTGATAAACTCAAGCTCATGTCCGCCGCCGTGCCCTTTGAATCTGTTAATCTGCGAGAACTGTTCAACGAAGCCTGCGGAAATAATACCTGTGGGGATTGCGACAATTCCGACGCCCAAGAAGGATATTATCAGCGCCAAAAATTTCCCCATAAACGTGACGGGGTAAATGTCTCCGTAGCCTATCGTAAAGACCGTGGCCATCGACCACCAGAAGCCCGAGAGCGCATTCTCGAATACTTCGGGCTGAGCTTCATGCTCCACGCCGTACATTAACATCGAAGCCGACAGCATCAGCATTAAGATCAGCACAACCGAAGAAATAAGCTGTTTTTTACGTTCGTTTAAAACATTCACTATTACGTTAAACGCGTCAAACTGCGAATTGATTTTAAAGAGCCTGAAGATTCTGAACACTCTGAAAAGACGCAGTACCGCAAGTCCCGTCGGAGTCGTAAAAGGCATGTAATAAGGGAAGCAGCTTAAAAAATCTATGATTCCGTAAAACGAAAATATGAATGCGAGTACGGCTTTTCCTTTTGTCTTGTTCGGGAAAAGAAAATCCGCGGTTATAAGTCTGGCAATGTATTCGACGGTAAAAAAGATGATTGTAGCCAGTTCAATGCCTTTTAGAACATTCATGATTCCGTCAAGTTCTTTGAATGTGGCAAGGAAAGTAACCACGATATTAAGTACGATAATGACGGAAATAATCACATCAAAAGAACGGCTCAAGAGATCTTTAGCCGCTCCTATCTGTACAATTTCAAAAAGTCTTTTGCGGAATTTTGTCATTAATACTCCTTATCAGAAAATGCGGATACCGCCAGCTTTTCTGATTTTTACCACGCTGCAGAGGCAGCCGGGAAATACTTCTTCCATGCGCGCTCTGTACTTTTCCACGTTTTCGTTTTTTACGAACGCTTCCATAACGCCCGAAAATCCGGACGCGTGAATTCTGCACGCTTCGTCTTTTTCAAGAATGTTTTCACTCACCGCAATTGCCAGCGGCAAATCCTGCTTTAAGTACTCAATCGGCGAGCTTACATTCTGAAGATACATAAAAGAAGAATTGCCGGATTCATTTTCGTTTTTGATAAACAAATCCTTGTCTTTATTTTTTAATGCTTTATAAACCTGTCCGACTCTTTCGTTTTCCGCGAAGAAATGCATAGCACGAAGAATTGCGCGGTCGGAACATTTTTCGCGAAGCGACTGCATTTTTTCTTCAAACTCTGCCTTGTCGACATCGTTTAAAAACTCTTTGCCGAGTTCGTTCGCAACGCTTTTCATTTCGGATACAATCAGAGCATATTCGGTATTCTGGTCACCGCTTACACTCTTGGTATCCGTTATGCATATCGAATAATCCGATAAATCGGAATCGATTTTTTCAATCTGGGGTTCTGCGGGATTTGAAAAATCAATGTATACAAATCCGCCGACCGAACATGCCGTCTGATCCATCAAACCGGAAGGTTTTCCGAAATAAATGTTCTCGGAATACTGTCCGATCTGAGCAATCTCTCTGGCGCTTATATTCATATCGTTGAAAAGACCCGATACGATATTGCCAAGGAGTGTTTCAAAAGCCGCCGATGAAGCAAATGCCGAACCGACAGGAATATCGGATGTAATGTAGGCAGAAAATCCGCCTAGTACATAACCCATATCCTTAAGGCCGTTTAACATTCCTTTTATGAGCGCTACAGTACTCTTTTTTTCTTCGTCGCTTATGTCAAGCGCATTGATGTCAATCTTAATCTCGGGATTGTCTCCCGAAACCATTCTGACGAAATCATCTTCGGATTTTTTAACAACCGCAATCGCATCCGCATTTATGGCAGCCGCGATTACCTTGCCGTGCTGATGATCCGTATGATTTCCTATAATTTCAACTCTTCCGGGAGCGGAGAAAATGCTCAAATCTCCGCTTCCGAATAATTGCTCGAATTTTTCACACGCCGCAATATATCTTGCGCACTGATAATCCAGTTTCTTTTCGTCACAGTAAATGTCGACAAGAACATTGTCAAGCGATCCGTTTTTTATGCTTTCAACTAGTTCGCTTTTTTGCATATAACCACCCTGTCAGAAGAATTAATCCTCTTTCATTCTTGATACTTCATCAAACAAATCACTAACTTCTCTTGCGGGCTTTTTGTCAATAAGTGAAACAACTATAGCCACGATTAAACTGAAGATAAATCCCGGAATAATTTCGTAAATTCCTGTATTTACAAGAGTAAGTTTTTCTACGTTGCCCGAAAGGCAGCAGTACCAGAAAGCATCCATTGCAAAGCCTGCAACGATACCTGCGATAGCGCCTTTGTAAGTAAATCTCTTCCAGTAAAGAGCAAGAATGATAGCAGGTCCGAATGCCGCACCGAATGCACCCCATGCACATTCAACCAGCGCCATAATGCCGGCACAGTTGGGGTTGACGGCTATTAAAAGAGCGATTATTGAAATAACTGCAACAACTCCTCTGCCGACACAGAGCATTTCTGTGCCTTTGGCATTCTTTCTGAACAAAGGCTTGTAAAGGTCTGATGCAAATGCGGACGAAGAAGCAAGAAGCTGTGAGTCCGCGGTTGACATCGAAGCTGCAAGGATAGCCGAAAGAAG
>JAGCVT010000103.1 GCA_017962225.1 Lachnospiraceae bacterium | reverse complement strand
TGTTTGTCTGAAATGAATTTTCCGTCAGGCCATTTTTCGGCTACTTTTGCAACTATTCTTCCGAGCTCCGGAATATCCACATCATCTATTCTGCATTCGCCTACTACTTCGTTATAATATTTTGCGGCGTAGATTTTTACATACACCATTTTCTGATTTCCCAGGCGTTTTACAATCTCCGATTTTAAAAGATCCCAGTAACGGTCGATATTCCCAATATCGGAATCATCGCTTTGATCTCCTATTCTTACAATTTCGCCGCAATATGCTGCCCACTCATGGTGCTTTCCGGCAAATTCGGTATCGAAAGGCTTTGGTTCCAAACATGCAAAGAATCTTCTTAGCCCGGACATTAATCCGTACGAAAAGGAGTATGATGCCATGGAAGCAGAGCTTATTACATCTGTTCCAAAACCTGTACACCATTCGTAAAGATATTTGTCCCACCCGTTAACATTTACATGAAATTCAAGTCCGACATTATTTCCGTTAACCTGTGCAACCACAGGAGTTACTGTTGTATCTACCTCGGGAAGATAAAGACTGTTTTCTCTTCTCTCAACTTCAAACCCAAGTGTTTCCGGTAATGCTTTTTCTAATACATGCTCTAAAATCTCTTCCATATTCCCCTCATTTCTGCTGTCTGATTCCAGACCGAAATACAGTTCTTTTACACGGTTTTCTCCATTTACTATTTTATCATAAAAAAGACCGGAGAAATATATACTCCGGTCTGATTTTTTGTTACTTTTTCAATTATTTTTTATATACTTCGCAAATAGTGTTTCCATAGGATTTTATCTCTTTTATGAGCGTATGGTCCTTCTTTAATTCGTTGTAGGACTCTTTCGAATACATGTTGGCGTAAGTTGTGTTAACGATGACGTAATCCGCCTCTCTGTAATCGTCCTTTATCTCAATTCTGAGTTTATTTATATTTATCAGTTTGTCGTAATTTCTCTCAATTCCCCAGAGTGTCGGATTGTTAAGACACCCTACCGAGAATTCTTTGTCTTCGCGCTCAAGTATCGTATTAAGCGCTTCTTTTATCGACAAATCCCAGTAGTCGAGTTCAAATCTTTCCTCAACGTTTTTGCCTGCAAGCACATTGTAAAATGAATGCTCCTGTGGGTAATTTGCACCTATTCCGAATGCGCAGTTTATTAGATAAAATGCAGTTGCAATCGGAATGACTGCGGCGATTTTTCGCATCTTAAAATATTTATGTACTCCGACCAGGCCGTGCACCATAAGTAAAACCAGGGACGGATAAACAAAATAAAAATGTCTCCAGCCGTTATACACTCTCGTGCCTGAAATAACAGCAAACGCAAGCGGAACCATTCCGCAAAGCGTGAATACTATTGTTTCTATGCTTCTCTCTCGTTTTTCTTTTGAAAAGAGTCCTGCGAACATCAATCCGATGCCTATGGCAGTAAGAAAAAGGTGAACGGTCGGCGTCGTAATTCCTATCATTCGTAAAAGATATTTATGCGGCGTTCCGGTCACGTTGTGGTAAAGCATGATGCCGTTATAAAGCACATAATCGTTCCAGCGGTTAAAGTCCAAAGCAAAGGTTAAAAGATATACAAAGAACTTGATTATTCCGCTGAAACTTGCGGGCGTAATGAGCAAGAAAAATGCAAGCCAGAGTATGACGCAGGAAATTGTTTTTATAATCGTTTTTACATTTAATTTTTTATGTATTAAAAGATATAAAAACGCATATACTCCCATTACTCCGAAGGGCCATGCACCGACAATTTTCGTATTCATTGCGCATGCTCCGGCAAATGCAAAAAGTATTACATCAATCCATGCGGTTCTCTTTGCTACCCTGTAACCAAAGTACATAATCATAAAAACAGTCGATAAAAGAACCATGTCTTTATTGTTGTAATGGCTCTCCGCAAACATTCTCGGAGTAAGCCAGAAAAGAAGCACTGCTGCCATTGCAACGGGCGTGTCTTTATACATTTCTTTTATGAGGAAATAAAGGCAGAGCATGCCTAAAAACACCAGGAAAAACGTATATGCATGCCAAATTGCACTGCCAAGATTGATATTTGTCTTTTCAATCTGATAAATAAATGCAATGGGATAATAAAGGGCTGTTCCGTGATCCTTTTCGATGGATTCGCTGATGGGGATTATGCCGTTTGCATTAAAATCTTTGGCAAGCGCCGAATCAGGTGCAATACGATTTGTGTACTCTAGGATATTTGAATATAAAATTTCCTTTTCGCTTTTTTCGTCCAGATAACTGCCATATCCGAAAGATGTGACAAATCCGATTACAAAAATGAGTAAAAGGAATAAAACCTGCGTCTTTTTGTTGTTTAAAAATTCGATTATTCTGTTTGTTCGGGTCGCGTTTTTTTCGGTCAATTTTTTTACCTTCTTCCAAGTTTGAATCTATAGTCTGCGGTAATTGTTTATCTTTAAAAAATAACTATATCCATCTTCACATCAAAATCATCGTGAAATATATCTTCTGTCATGCATTCTTTAAAACATGCTCCGACTTTGTAAAAATCAAAATCCTTATATTTCGAGAGATATTTGTCGTAATACCCTTTTCCGTATCCGATACGATAGCCGTTTTTGTCAAATGCTATTCCGGGAACAACGATAAGATATTTTTCGTTATCTTTCGGAATAAATTTAGGACAATTTTTCTCGGGCTCCCTTACATTGAAGTTTCCGGGTCTGAGTTTTGATAAATCATCAACCTCATAAAAGTCCATCTCATCTTTATCGCATCTTGGGAAATAAACAGGAATATCTGTCTCGCCAAAAACGCCCATGACATCCACTTCATATTTTTTCGGCGCATAGAGTAAGACTGCCGAAAAAGAATTCTCTTTTATGAGTTTTAGAAGCTCCTTTGCTATTTCCGCGGACTCTTCTTTTCTTTTTTCGTCAGGAATATTCTTTCTTACTTGTGAATATTTAATTCTCAGTTCCTGTTTATCCATATTTATTAAATCTTAGTTTAATTTTCGAAGCATTTATTCAGACAATTACAGCTTTTCGGAATCAAGCACGATCGTAAAAGGTCCGTCATTTAAGAGTTCAACCTTCATATCCGCGCCAAAGATACCTTTTTCAACCTTCTTACCGCTCTTTTTGCATTCTTCAATTATGTATTCATAAAGTTCGTTAGCCATCTCAGGACCGCC
>JAGCVT010000102.1 GCA_017962225.1 Lachnospiraceae bacterium | reverse complement strand
CCGGCCTTTTCATATAATCGTAACGGTCCGGTAAAAGCCATTTCTATATTCTCTCCATCCTTTACCGGATATGCTTCAACATATTTGTATCCTTCGAGCTTTGCATCATCACAGATTCTACGTAAAAACTGCGTTGCAATTCCCTTACCTCGGTATTCCGGAGAAATTTCAAAACATACTATAGCCTTAACTTCACCTGGAGCAATGTTATGTGTGTATTCCTCATCATCAGGCAAAGTATGCAGATCAAATTCACCGGTTCTATAGTAGCTCATCCTGTCATTCGAATTGCACCAGCCTATTGCTATTCCATTATCATATGCCAAATAGCCCTTGATTTCTCCTGCCTGCACCATTCTTTCAGCTGATTCCCTAAGTGCTCTTATCCAGCCTTCCAGTCCGTTACCATAATCCTCTGCCCTCTGATACAATTCCTTTTCCATTCTTTCTTTGCTTAGATTGAATGCATTGCAATAACACGGATAGAATGGCGATCCATCTGAAAATGCCCTATTATCAAAGAAATCAAAATAATCCTCCGCCAAATCAGGAGTCAAACTCTTTATTACATATTCCATATTCTATTTATTCTCTTTTGAAAGAAAAGCATATATCTCTCTTATTAATTCATCACCTTTTGGGCTTTTAAAACCAGGGATATGCATAATAAAAACGCCCGACCAATTGTCATATGAGACATATATATGAGCCTTTTTCATCCTTTTCTCAAATTGTTTTTTTAGAACGCAATAAACTGTATCGATATCATCGTAGCCCAAGTTGAAATTATCGCAAGATAGACTGCCATCTGCTAAAACTTTCAATTCCCATCCGTTCGAACTTTTTGATATTGGTCCTGCCTGCATTCCATCTCCTCACTATTTAGGAAAACTGTAATTTTATTCTTAATACTAATCTAAAGTATTCTACTAAAAGAATGATGAACACTCCGCCATTTTTTGAACGAATAATTCAAAACTGTCAGCAATCATCTTTCTCCCGAAAAAAACTTTTCCTTCGTTTTCTCCTGATGTTTTCAGTTTAATATGCGCACTGCAATCACGTTCAAAAAATACAAAATCTTCGTCTTTTACGAATTCACGATCCTCAGAGTATTCATAATTTCCTCTCGCCAAATAATAGTCTGCTATTTGTGACGGAGGCATTAAAAGATTCAACCAATCTTTTGTTTCTGTATCAAAAAAACCGTATCCAATCTCCTGATAAAAGCATTTCAGAGCTGATGGAAATTTCTTCCCCATCTCATTTTCTGCTTTCTCAATTTCTTCAGGACTGACTTTATAGAAAATATTCTTTAATCCATTCTTCTCTTTTGGACTATTTACAACATATTGCTTTAAATATTCGAACATTGTTGTTTCTCCAATTAATTTACGATAATAAATCCACCATATTTCTTGCTAACACTATTGAGGAAAACTGTAATATAACTTACTAAATAAACCCTGTAAATTGTTTCAATTACTCAAAATAATAAACTTTAAATGGAAAGCCTATCTCTGTATCGGGATTGTCTTCCATTCCCTTATAAGCCATTCCTCCAAAATCACAAAGAATGGAAAGCTGTCCATTTTCATTGTATAAATAGTAAATGCTTTTGCTGCCGCTTGTGACATAATACTCTTTATAACAGGCTTTATTGTCGTATTCATAGACAATCCCCGAACTATTGTATGTTCCGTATATTTGTGAATCGTGTTTGTATCTGTAACTTACGGTTTGATTATTTTCGGTTACATAATCATATGTTTCCTGATACTCTGCATAAGGTCTCAAACAATCGGCATATGAATAATCTTTTCCATTCAATGCTAACAAATTATCAAATATGTTCTCCGCTGTACTGTCAGCATCATATCTTGCTTCAAGTTCCAACTCTTTTTTATCAACGATTATTCCGTAAACTTCTTTAGAATATTCAGTTTCTTTATGGTTAGTCACAAAGACAAATTTGCTTTCATCATCTGAGTCATATAAATACACAGTGCTTTCAGGATAATCATATGATCTATATTGTTCCCCGGAATCAAAAATTGAATCAATAAATTCTTTTTCTTCTTCACTGTTATTAACCATCTTTCTGATTCCGTTTTTCAAACTTGAATCATCATTATAGTCATAGTTTTCTTCAGAATCATAACAATAAATTTTTCCATTATCTTCTTCAAAGAAATCTTCACTGTCCTTGTTGATTAATTGTTTGACAACATCCTCGATATGAAATCCGGCCAAATCCCCAACAAACGTGCTAAGCGAATAAGAAATATCCTCTTTTGAATCAAACCATGTTATTAACTCAATTGCATCATCTTCAGTCAAAGCACGATATATTTTTGCTTCATAACCTTCTACTGTTTCTTCATAGGACATTTTCCAATCATAGTAAAGGCCTGAAATATCCTCGTTCCCAGCAGATTTTTTTATTCGATATGTAAAAGATAAAACATCATAGTCAAAAAGAATTTCATATAATGCTATCGATGAATTAAAACGATAAATGACATTTTTTGCATCATTCGGAAGTACTATTTCAGTCCCTAAGCCTTTTTCAACATCCTCCTTCGTTACTTCCGTCCATGGATTAGCTATATAACTATTCTGATTATTGT
>JAGCVT010000101.1 GCA_017962225.1 Lachnospiraceae bacterium | reverse complement strand
TTATCAACTACTCCGAGAGCATCAATGTAATTGTAGTATGCATCAAAATTGCTTTTACCGAATGCGCTTACGGGAACTACATAAGCGGGGAACTCAAACTCTGCGCCGTTTTTGTTTTTGTATACGGCATAATCGTCCGCACCGTATGAATATGTATATCCGTATTCTTCCAGATCTTCAAAATATACATTTGACAGCTTCATGAAATACGAACCGGGATCGCCGATTTTGCCCGTACCGGTGTCTAAATCATAATTGTCTGAATAATCATCGTAAAACTGATCCCAGTCTAAAGTGTCCCAGTCATAATCATCCCAGTAATCATCAACTGCGTCATAACCGTCATATGTATTATCGGGATCGATTATATCGAAGCCGCCGTTATCATTGATAACGAACTGGTCATCATAATCATTGCCGTTGTCGTTTCCGTTTAAAAGTCCGCTTAAGTAATCCAAATCATTGTTTGAGTTGGTTGTGTTTACGTCCTGAATATTGTCGATTACATTGACAACATTATCAAAGTCGCCGTCCTTAACCGAATTGGCAATTGCGCCTATACCGGCAATTCCGCCGCCTACAATCATACCGCTTATTATGATAATCACTATTCCGATACCGCCTGTAATAAATCCGACTACAAGACCGATAATGGATGTAATTAAACCGCCTTTTGCTCTTTTTCTGGGCTCTTTCTTCTTAGCAAGACATATAATGGAAAAAATAAGTCCGAATACTCCGGGTAAAAATCCCAGGTTAAAAAGCAGACATGTTGCCACACTGATAATTCCGAATACTAAGGCCGCTGTGCAAAGGCCGGATTTGTTCTCGTTCATTCAAATTCTCCCTTTTCAATAAATTTATTCTACGTGTATATAATTTAAAATATTTATAAGGTTACTCAGATCCAAATCATCGTCATTTCCGGATGTATCTACTGTAATGCAGATCATCTCGTCAGAATTTTTCGGGAATGCATAAACCGAATAATCCAGATATGTTCCTTTGGCATCGTAATAATAGTACTTACAATATCCGTAATCCCATTCATCGTTAAACTCGAATATACCGTTTGACTGATCTATTAATTCTTTATACTCAAGCGAATCGGTATAATTCATCTCATCGAGGAAAGCGTCTTCCTTGGTATCTCCGAATAAATGATAATCACTATACGTAAATTCGGGAACATAGAAATAAGCATCATCTTTTCTATAGTCTCTGTACGGAATCTCTGCATCAAGTCCCTCTTCATCCAAAGTATATCCGTACTGTTCAAGGTCTTCTATAAAGAAATTACCTGAATAGAATCCTGCGTCATAGTCATAACTGTAATCATTGTCATTACCGTAATCATCTTCGTCATAATCACCTAACAGCCATGATTCATCCCAGCTGTCATCATCATAATAATCCCAGTCACCGCCGCCGAAGTCATAATCATTGACGTCAAAATTATATCCGCCGTTGTTTAAATTATTAAGCATATTGAGATATTCGGGATCCATATTCATTCCCAAATTTGAAAGGAATGAACTGATAGCGGTTATAACAGCAGTTCCGCCTATTACTATAATTAAAACAATTACCGTAAAAGAAGTGCATCCCCAGATAATGCTTAAAAGAGAGAGGATTAATCCGGCAATGGCTTTGCCTTTTTTAGGAAGTTTTTTAGCCAGGGAAATAATAGAGAAAATCAATCCGAGAATGGCAAACAATCCGCCGAGTCCGACAAGGCCGAATACAGCCGCAAGGATACCCATTACAAGTGCTGCAGTACAGAGTCCGGACTTTTTCTGCTGTACAGGCGGCATATTGTAGTAATAATAATTATTATTGCCCATATAACCGTTATTATCCATATCTTCTCCTCCTTAATATCTTCTTAAATCTACATGAAAAATAAATTCAGCGGTGCAAAAACAATGATTGCCACGGCAATCAGCTGTAAAACAAGTATCACCGGCATTCCGACCACGAAATACCAGTGTTTTGTTTTGTGTCTGAATAAATACATGCCTGCGATGGAACCGATTGAACCCCCGATTACTGCCACGAGAAAAAGCGTTGCCTCGGGGATTCTCCATTTCCTTCTTTTGGCTCTGGATTTATCGACACCCATTATAATCAGTCCGAAAAGATTGACTGCTGCCAGATATATTAAAATTATGAGCCATATATCTTCCATTGTTTCTCCCGAACTGTTTAAAAAATTACTTCTGTTCTCTTGCCTGAGCCTTCATTGCACGAACCTTTGTTGAAAGTCCGAAGAGGTTGATAAAGCCTTCAGCATCGTGATGATCGTAAAGGTCACCAGTTGTAAATGAAGCGATGTCTTCATCATAAAGTGAATAAGGTGATGTTGTGCCGGCTTTGATGATGTTGCCCTTGTAGAGTTTCATCTTAACTTCACCGGTTACCTGCTCCTGAGATTTCTCAAGGAATGCCTGGCATGCTTCTCTTAAAGGTGAGAACCACTTTCCTTCGTATACGATCTGTGCAAACTTGTTACCGATTTCCTGTTTTTCTCTGTAGATGTCACGGTCAAGAATTAATTCTTCGAGCTGCTGATGAGCTTCGTAAAGAATTGTACCGCCGGGTGTTTCGTATACACCACGGGACTTCATGCCGACTACACGGTTTTCAACGATATCGATGATGCCGATGCCGTGCTTTCCGCCGAGTTTGTTAAGGTCACGGATGATGTCTGAAACTTTCTTCTTTTCGCCGTTGATTGCAACGGGAATACCTTTTTCAAATGAAAGAGATACATATTCGCCTTCGTCGGGAGCCTTCTCAGGTCTTACGCCGAGTACAAGAAGGTGATCGTAGTTAGGCTCATTTGCGGGATCTTCGAGTTCAAGACCTTCGTGTGAAATGTGCCATAAGTTTCTGTCTCTTGAATATGAGTTGTCAGCTGAGAAAGGAAGGTTGATTCCGTGCTGGTGGCAGTACTCGATTTCAGATTCTCTTGAATCGAGTGTCCACTTGTCGTTTCTCCAAGCTGCGATAATCTTTAAATCGGGAGCAAGTGCTTTGATACCAAGCTCAAATCTGATCTGGTCGTTACCCTTACCGGTAGCACCGTGGCAGATTGCCGTAGCACCTTCTTTTCTTGCGATTTCTACAAGTCTCTTTGCGATAACGGGACGTGCCATTGATGTTCCTAAAAGATATTTGTTTTCATATACCGCATGAGCCCATACACAGGGAACGATATATTCATCACAGAATTCATCGGTTACGTCTTCAATATAAAGCTTCTCTGCACCTGAGAGTTTTGCTCTTTCTTCAAGTCCGTCAAGTTCGCTGCCCTGACCGCAGTCGATACAGCAGCAAATTACTTCGTAATCGAAGTTCTCTTTCAACCAGGGGATAATCGCGGTGGTATCAAGTCCGCCGGAATATGCCAATACAACTTTTTCTTTCATAGCTAAAAAGCCTCCTTATAATATCTTCACGAGTGCCAACTCGTCTACATTCTTCCGTAGGTTTTCGTAATATTCGAAAGATATGAGATGGTTTCGCTTCGTTTTTCTCCCTCAAGATATTTAGGGAGTAATCTCCACTTCCAATTGTTTCCAAGTGTCGATGGTGTATTTATTCGTGCTCCTGAATCTAATGCAAAAATGTCTTGAATAGGAATAATGCAAGTTTCGGCCACCGAACTCTCGGCCAGTTTTATCATATCTTTACTGATATTCTTTGTATTCTTTATGTCAAGATACACTTTAAGATTAGCCTTGTCAACGCGTTTTAGCGTTTTGCACCAACCTTTTACGGTATCATTGTCATGCGTTCCCGTGTAAACCACGCAGTTTTTATCATAATTATGAGGAAGATAATCGTT
>JAGCVT010000100.1 GCA_017962225.1 Lachnospiraceae bacterium | reverse complement strand
TTTAACACCCGAAATGCTTGAAGCAGTCGGAACCTACAAAGGTTTATATACCAAAATGGTTTGTGATGAAACCAAAAATGAAGAAGAATTTTCACTTGAATTAAAAGATGACGGAACCGGCATTTCCAAGAGAAACGGCCTCGAAATCAAAGTTCCCGACTGGAGCGTTGAAAACGGCGAAGTTAAGCTCACTGAGAAATATCTCGGAAAGATTGATTATGTCGGCAAGCTTGACGGAAAGAGTTTAAATCTTTTCAACGACGATCCTTCAAAGCCCATGACCTACGAATACGTATACGAGAAAATCTGAGATCATAAAAGAGGTAAATAACCTTGAGAGTTTTAATTGCTGAAGACGAAGTTGCAACAGCCAAAGCGCTGAAACTTCTTTTGGAAAAATCCAAATATTCGGTAGACATTGTTCATAACGGAAACGATGCCTGGGATTATGTGTCGGACGGCGGCTATGAAGTGGTCGTTCTTGATATCATGATGCCCGGAATGAACGGTATAGAAGTGCTTAAAAAGATGCGAAATAACGGCATCAAAACGCCTGTTTTAATGCTTACCGCAAAGGCAGAAATAGAGGACCGGGTGGCAGGACTTGAGGCAGGAGCGGACGATTATCTTCCCAAGCCCTTTGCAACCAATGAGCTTATCGCAAGAATAAAAGCACTCGGAAGACGAAGCGAAAACTATACCGATTCGGTTAAAAAAGCAGGCAACCTCGAGCTTGACGGCAACAGATATGAGATGAGGGTAAAAGATAAGAGTGTCAGCCTTTCCAACAAGGAATACCAGCTGATGGAACTCTTCGTACTTCACCCCGGTTTTGTATTTTCAACGGAACATCTGATGGATAAAATCTGGGGACTCGATTCTGAATCGGATATCGATGTTGTCTGGACGCATATCGGATTTGTTCGTAAAAAACTCCGCAGCCTCGATGCAAATGTCGAGATTAAAACCATCCGCGGCGCGGGCTATTCGCTGGAGGTGAACGCATGATCAAAAAAATGAGGCAGAGAGTAGTACTCGCTTCGATGCTTGCGTTCTTTGCGGTTATTGCTCTCATAGGCATATCGGTCAATGTGGTGAATTACTGCATAACCACAAGGAATGCGGACAATACTCTTACGGCCATTCTTGAAACCGAATTAAACAGAGAAGAAATGTTTATGCCGGAAAATCCGGGAGAGATGCCTCCGATGCAGCCCTTTATGGGCCTTCCGAATCTTGAATTAAACTACATGACGCGTTTCTTCGTGCTTCGCCTGGACAAATACGGCAATGTTTCATGGATGGGTATGGATTACATCGCAGCGGTTAATTCTTTTGATGCGATGAAATACGGCGAGAAGATAATTGAGAAAAACGCAGATCACGGTTACATCGATGATTTCAGATTTATCAAATCCGAAAGCAAAGATTCAACAATAATTGTTTTCTTAAATGTTTCAAAAGAAAAGCAGTCGATGAAATCACTTCTTCTTTTGACGCTTGTTGTATCTGCAGTCAGTCTTGCGATAGTGTTTGTATTGGTTGAACTTTTTGCAGGAAGAGCCATAAGACCTATTGCAAACAATATAAAAATGCAGAAGCAGTTTATAACCGATGCGAGTCACGAACTTAAAACTCCGCTCACATCCATTTCTACGAGCCTCGATGTAATATCGATGGAGCACGGCGAGGATGAGTGGACCGAAAATATTAAGAATCAGACAGGCAGAATGACGAAGCTTGTCAGCGAACTCGTAACGCTTTCGAGACTCGACGAGGATATGCCTCTTCCCGACAAAGAGCAGTTTTCCTTAAGCAATCTCGGCTGGGAAATAGTTGAAATATACGAAGCGCAGGCTAAGGGTAATAACAAGAGATTCAGCGCAGAGATAGAGGATAACATCGACCTTTACGGAGACAAGGCAGCGGTCGGACAGCTGCTCTCGGTACTGCTTGACAATGCAATCCGTTATTCGGATGAAAACGGCGATATAAGGCTGAGTATTTACAAGAAGAAAAACAAACCCCGCATAGAGGTTTTCAACACCTGTCATTACGACACGCCGCCCGATACAAACAGGCTCTTTGACAGGTTCTACAGACCTGACGAATCCAGAAGCCGCGAAACCGGCGGAACGGGCGTAGGCCTTTCGATTGCAAAGGCAGTTGTATCCGCACACGGCGGCACAATTTCAGCAAGCTGTCCGAGCGGCGAGACAATGACAGTTAAGATAAGTTTTTAAAAGAAATTTATAAAGCGTCTGACATCAAAAGATGTCAGGCGTTTTTTTTATGATTTTTAAATCACTTCAGGTTCATTTCAGGTTGACCTTTTATGATAAGTGTATCAAACCGAAAGGACTGTGTGAGAATGGAAGACAAAAAACACTACCGGCATGAACTGAAATACCAGATTTCATATGCCGAATACGCAGCCATGCGACAACGTTTAAAAGCAGTTATGAAAAAGGATCCGCATGCGTCTAAAGACGGAAAATACAGGATTCGAAGCATATATTTTGATAACTGTGACGACAAGGCGCTAAAAGAAAAAATCGACGGAATCGCCAAGAGAGAAAAATTCAGAATAAGATATTACAACGACGATTTTTCTTTTATCACACTTGAAAAAAAGATGAAAATCAACAACCTCTGTTTAAAGTATGATGCGACAATCACAGAAGAGGAATGCCGGAAGATTTTAAGCGGAGATCTGGGCTGGATGAAGGAGCATAAAGAGGAACTGGTAAGAGAACTTTATGCAAAGATGACTTATCAGAGGTTAAAGCCGAAAGTCCTCGTTTCGTATGAAAGAGAGCCGTACATATACGCGGCGGGAAATGTCAGGGTAACCTTTGATTCAAAGATAAGGACGAGCCTTTTTCATCAGGAATTCCTGACAAAAGAAGTCGATGACATAAGCGCGACTGACACACCCGGAGATATGTTTCTGGAAGTCAAATACGATGCGTTTTTACCGTCGGTCATTCAGGATCTGATACAGGTTAGAGGCATCAGGCAGCAGGCATTTTCAAAATACGGTGCCTCGAGAAGATTCGGATGATAAATCATAAAAGAGATAAGAGAAACAACAAATTTTGGAGGAAAAAACAATGATGTCATTCAGTGATATTTTTAAATCAAGTTTCTTGGAAAGCGTGAGAGAATTCTCTGCGCTCGATACCTTAATCGGAATGCTTTTCGCACTTGTAATCGGGCTTTTCATATTTTTCATTTATAAGAAAACATTTACGGGAATCATGTATTCCACAGGATTTGCGATGTCGCTTATCGGACTTTCGCTTGTTACCACACTCGTAATCATGGCCGTTACAAGTAACGTAGTTCTTTCACTTGGTATGGTCGGTGCGTTATCAATCGTTCGTTTCAGAGCAGCCATAAAAGAGCCGATGGAAATTGTATTCTTATTCTGGTCGATTGCAGTCGGTATTGTAATCGGTGCCGGAATGATACCTCTTGCGGTTATCGGTTCAGTTATCATCGGTATCGTTCTTGTAATTTTTGCAAACAAGAAATTCAGAAACGCTCCTTACATTTTAATTGTAAACTGCGAAGATGAAAAAGCAGAAGAAAACGCATTAAACATCATTGAAAAATCAGTTGACAAATATGTTGTAAAATCCAAATCCATCAATGCTTCAGGCATCGAACTTACGGCAGAAATAAGAGTTAAAAACGAAGCCGTAAACTTTGTAAACCGCGTAAACGAAATAAGCGGTGTATCAGGCGCAACACTTGTGACATTTAACGGAGAATACATGTCATAACAGGAGATTTTTATGATTGCTTACAAACATGTATCAAAAATAATAGTCGCCCTTACGGCCATAGCCGTTACGTTATGTTTTCTTGCGGTTATGTTTGCTGATACGTTAAGCGAAGCAATGGGCGGAAGCACTGTCAGAATGGAGTATGAAACCGCTCTTTTTGACACCGACGAACCCATCAGCGTCAACATCATTATGGATGAAGACGACTGGAACGAAATGCTTAAAAACGCAATGACCGAAGTGTACTATGTGTGTGATGTTGAAATAAACGGAATCACGGTTAAAAATGTTGCGATAAGACCAAAGGGAAATACAAGTCTTTCGGCTATTGCAATGGATCCCGACACGGACAGATACAGTCTTAAATTAGAGTTTGATCATTTCGTAAAAGGTCAGACATGCTACGGCCTTGATAAGCTCATCTTAAATAACAATTACGCAGATGCGACCAACATGAAGGAAGCCATCATTTACGATATGTATCAGTATCTTGGCGCCGACGCATCCTTGTACAATTACGCCAAGGTAAGCGTAAACGGCGAATACTGGGGAGTTTATCTGGCGCTCGAAGCAGTCGAAGAAAGCTTCATGCTTCGTAACTTCGGAACGCAGGACGGCGAACTCTACAAGCCCGACAGCATGGAAATGGGTGGCGGCAATTCGTCAAAATCTGATGACAAAGGCGCTCCGTCATTCGGTGGCGGAGGATTTGATTTCAGTAATATGCCTGGCATGGGCGATTTCGATATGAGCAATATGCCTGATATGGGCAGTTTCGACTTTGGAGATATGCCTAATAAAGACAGTGCAGAAGCGCCTTTTGAAGACAGCAGTGAAGACAAAGATTCCAAACCCTCACCCGGCGGTGGTGGTTTCCCGGGAGGCGGAGGCGGTTTCTCCTTCGACAACGGCGGTGCAAATTTAAACTACACCGACGATGATCTTGACAGCTACTCAACCATCTGGGACGGCGAAGTAACAGGCACGAGTAAGGCCGATCATAAAAGAGTCGTAACCGCGCTTAAAAACATCAGCGAAGGCACGGATATAGAAGAATATCTCGATGTCGACAATGTGCTTAAATATATGGCAGTACATATATTCTCGGTTAATATGGACAGCCTTTCTGGCTCGATGGCTCATAACTACTATCTATACGAATATGACGGAAAACTTAACATATTCCCTTGGGATTACAACTTATCCTTAGGCGGAATGAGCATGGGCGGCGGTTCGGACAGAACGAGTGTAGTAAATGATGCGATTGATACACCTTTCTCGGGCACACAGTTTTTCAATGCTCTCCTTGAGAACGAGGAATACCTCGCAAAGTACCATGAATATCTGGATATGCTTGTGGAAGAATACGTAAACGGCGGAAGATTTGACGAAGTTTATTCACGTATCAGAAGCCAGATTGATTCACTTGTTGAAGAAGATCCGACTGCATTTTACAATTACGACGAATACGAAACTGCAGCAGAAACACTGTATGAAACCATCAAGCTTCGTGCGGAAAGCATAAAAGGACAGCTTGACGGAACGATTCCCTCAACTGATGAAGGCCAGCGAAATTCTAATGCTTTAATTGATGCATCACACATTGACATCAAGTCGATGGGAACCTTTAACATGGGCGAGGGTGATTCGGGAGACGATTTCAGGAAAGGAATGCGGAAATAAAAGTTTTATGAGGCGTAAAAAAGCCTGAAAATTGAATATTTTATGAGTTCAACGCAACCGTGCTTGTCCCTGTTTTCATTGACAAAAAAACCACATAAATGTATAATTGTGTGTTGTCGTGAAAGACAGAGTACCCATTGGAAATACACAAAAAGAGAGTTTTATGAAGAATTTTAAAGCAGTACTTCTGATGTCGGTTTTAAGTGCGGTTGCGTTACTTTGTGCCTGCACCAAAGAGACTACGGGAGATCCTAAAGTTAAATATTTCGTTGACGGCCAGGAAGCAGCTTCCGCGCCGGACAAGAATTTTTATAAAGCCGTTTCAATCGAATCCAACAGCAAGGAAGCATCCATTGTCTGGGATGTTGCAACATGGTCGCTTGAGACTTCAAATACCACGGGAAAAGAAACGGTTAACGTTTATTTTGAATATCAGAACAAACCCGTAACCGTAGACGGAATCGGGTTTGATTCACTTCAGGATGCGTTCAACTATATCGGCGACGGATCCAAAAGAATATATCTTACCAAAGACGTTAAGGGCGGCGGAAATACCGCTCAGGGTGCTGAGATCAATATCGAGCTCGGCGGTTTTACCATTGACGGAATCGGTGAAGATACCATTATCAACAACGGAAAAATGACCATTTACGGTGCAGGTACAATCACCAACAGCGTAAACGGAGAATATTCAAAGAGTATCGTAAATTACGGCGAACTCACGCTTCAGGGAGTAACCGTTACAAATGATACCGATTCTGTGGCAATCTGGAATTCCGAGAACGGCAGCAGTGTTCTTACCATCAAAGATTCGGATATTTCTCACACTCATTCAAACGTAATGACTGTGGTTAATTCGGGTACCATGGAAATAGTTTCGGGAAGCATCTCCGGCATCGGCGATTCTTTCCATCCCGTGATTTACAACAATCGCGGATCTGCCGTACTCACACTGACCGGCGGCAGTGTTACAAATAATGCGGATGGCTATGCAATCTACAATGAATCCGGGGTTGTTAATCTCGGCGGGACTACCTATACAGAGTCCTACAATATGCCGTCTGCAGAATAAAGGAATTTTTCAATGTTACAGTTTTTAAGTGACCTGGTTCACAATGAAGTTATAATGTCTGCGGCTTTAAGCTGGATACTAGCGCAGATCATAAAAACCATTATCCACCTTTCAATGACCAAAAAATTCGTGCCTGAGAGACTCATAGGTCCCGGCGGAATGCCCAGCTGCCACTCTGCAGCGGTCTGCGCCATGGTAACGGCACTTGCGCTAAACGAAGGTCCGGGCTCCTATCTGGTAGCGGTTGCGGGACTTCTTGCAATAGTCGTAATGTACGATGCCACAGGCGTAAGAAGAGAGACGGGCAACCAGGCCAAGGTCCTCAACGAATTTATCGAAATGTTCAAGAAAAACGGTTCCGAACTTTCAAACGACGAGAAGTTAAAAGAATTTGTCGGACATACACCGCTCCAGGTATTCTGCGGAGCGCTCCTTGGAATCGGATTTGCATTTCTTTACTGTCTCGTAATCATGAAATAGTAAAATAAAAAAGCCGGAGGAATCTGATAATCCTCCGGCTCATTTTTTCTCATAAAACTTACTGTTTGTTAAGCCATTCCATATATTCTTTCAAAGCGTCGTGCCAGTCGGCAAACATAAATCCGTTAGTGATTTTAAACATATAATTTTCAAGTACCGAGTAAGCGGGTCTTTTTGCTTTTGCGGGATACTGATCGCTGGTAAGACGGTTAACTTTTACATTCTTTCCTGCAATCTTGAAAATCTCTTCCGCAAAATCAGCCCATGAACAGATACCTTCGCAGGTTCCGTGGAAGGTTCCGTAGTTTTCGGTGAAAAGCAGTGAATCCATTGCTTTTGCAAGCTCGAATGTGCTTGTGGGGCTTCCGACCTGATCGTATACAACACCGATTTCGTCGCGGTCTTCGGCGAGACGAAGCATTGTTTTTACGAAGTTTTTGCCGTCGCCGTAAAGCCATGCGGTACGGATGATAAAGTATCTGGTGGAAAACTCTTTTACGAAGTTTTCGCCTGCAAGTTTGGTGGCTCCGTATACGCCCTGGGGAGCAGGAATATCAAACTCTTTGTAAGGCTGGGTTGCATCGCCCGCAAATACGTAATCCGTGCTGATGTGAAGGATTTTCGCACCGTTCTTTTCGGCTGCGATACTTAAGTTTCTGGGGCCGATTGCATTGATTTTATAAGCAAGTTCTTCCTGATCCTCGCAAAGGTCTACTGCGGTGTGAGCCGCGCAGTTGATGATTGCGTAAGGCTTGTTAGTTTCTACAAATGCCAGAACTTCTTCAAGATTGGTGATATCAAGCTCTCCGACATCGGTATTGATGCATTCGATATCCGCTCTGTCTTTGTAAAGATTGTTGATGGCACGTCCAAGCTGGCCGTTACCGCCCGTAATAAGCAGTTTTATCATAATTTTCTCTCCAAATTCAAATTAAAACTTACAAGGCAGATTCTATCACATTTTTCATAAAAGTCCAATGAGTCAATCGGGGACGGTTCTATTTTGCTCTTTTTGATCAATTGGGGACGGTTCCGTTTTGACTTTTTTGATCAATTAAGAACCGTCCCCAATTGACACATGTGATGGACAAAAACAGAACAGAATGCATAAATTTGTGGTATATAAATATATATTATGTTATAATACACTTAATTATGAGAATTTGAATGATATGATGGGTTAATAATGTACGGATATAGGTTCCGGTGCATTTACAGACGGTTTTAGGGATGAGCAAAGAAGAGAGCAAAAAGAAAAACATCAAAAAGCAGAATGAGGATAAGTCTCATAAAAGAGACACTCAGGCTCTTGTTTTAAAAATCCTTTTCGTGCTTACCCCCTGCATCCTCTCCCTGATTTTCATGGCAGTCAAGTGGATAGCCCAGGGTTACGCGGCGCTTCCGGGCATTAAGTGGAACGACGAAGCGGTATATATCAAGCTGATTGAGACATACTCAGGAAATCTTGCACCCAAAGGCTACTGGGGCTTTGACGGCAATCATGCAATCATGGGTACCGGATCCGCATGGAGTCCCGCAATACTGGCCCCGTATTTTATACCCGCCATCATTTTTCCTGTCGGATATTCCTTTGTGTATATCTGCAACATGGTTTATGTAACGGCAGCAAACGCCATATTTATGGTGTTAACAAAGCCGGATAAAAAGAACACGTTTAAACTTATACTCGCACAGGTTACGAGCATAGTTTTCATACTTTACTTAAACACGAACATGTCCGAGATGTTTCGATACGCGCTTGCAATCGTTATCGCGGGACTCTTGTACAGAATGTTCTTTGACAATTGTCCTAAGTGGCTTAAATACGTTGTAACTCCGCTTTTGATTGTTTACGCGGTTCAGGTTTATACATTTTTCGCGTTCTGCATTCCGATTTACGTGTTTGCGCTTCTTGCGAAGAAGAAACTCTGGGTAAGAATTCTGGTATCGGTTATCGCGATGGGATTTATCGCGACCGCAAGCTACGGACTTTTACATCTTATCTCGAGCAACTACAACATCGGCAAAACCGAAGCACTTTTAAGCGCAGTCAGCTCAGGACATATATTTGCTGCTTTTAAGAGCTTTCTGGGAATGATGCGCGACGGATTTAAGGGCCTTCTGGATTTAAGATATTACGTCAGATCAAACGGCGTTTACATCTTCCACGTACTGATAGCCTTCCTGATAATCGTGAGTTCGATCATTACGTTTTTTTCGAAGGGCTCATCCGAAAAAGACAAAGTGATAGCGCTTACATCGGTGTATTCGATATGCATCTTTTTCCTGATGTACTTAACGCTTTACACCATCGTTCCCGACACATTCATGCGCGGAACGGAAATCGCCATCATCTTCTGCATATACCTGCTGATGATGACCGAAGACAAATATTTTGCATGGACCATCATTCTCTGCAACGCGACCGGACTTTTGTTCCTTCCCGTAAACCTTAAGAATTTCCAGGGAACGGAAAGATATTACAGGAGCGAAGTTACCGCAGAGTGGAAGAGCCTTGAAAACGAATTAAAAGACGTTTTAACGATTAAAGACAGCGGCGATCCGTGGGACAACACGGTGATTATGTACACGATGGAGCCTAAGGCAATCCTTGCGATGCCTGAGGGCCTCGGAATCAATTTTGTGCTTAAGAACGATTTTTACGGAAGCGATGCAGAATACATTTTCCTTCCGAGACACGAGCATTTCAGAGAGGACTGGATAGAGCATGATTACAGTTCGCTGATGACGGACCACGCTATGGAAGTGGAATACTTTTACGAGATTATTTACGAAAACAGCGGTTATGTCTGCTACCGCAAAAAAGATTTGTAGCCGAGGGGTTTGATGGAAGACAAAGTCAGTGTTGTAATACCTGTTCACAACGCCGAAAAGTTCATAAAAGACACGGTCGAAAGCGTATTTGCTCAAAACCATGACAACATCGAGGTCATTCTCTGCGAAAACAATTCGACGGACTTAACAAAAGAAATCCTGAAAGAAATGTCGGACCCGAGAATCAAAGTGCTTACCCTCGAAGACGTCAATGACGCGGCAGGCGCGAGAAACGCAGGCATAAAAGAGGCGGACGGCAGATACATAGCATTCCTTGATGCGGATGATTTGTGGCAGAAAGAAAAGCTTGAAAAACAGATTGCGTTCATGAAAGAAAAGAACGCCGCATTCTGCTTTACCGGTTACGAATTTGCGGACGAGGATGCAAAGCCTCTGGGCAAGATCGTAAAAGTACCCGAGACCATCTCATACAACGAGGCACTTAAAAACACGACAATATTTACATCCACCGTGGTTTTCGATATGTCCGTTCTTACGAAAGAGCAGATTGAAATGCCCCACATAAAGAGCGAGGACACCGCACTCTGGTGGAAACTTTTAAGAACGGGAGTTGCGGCATACGGGTTAAACGAAAATCTGGTGTATTACAGAAGACCGTCCAAATCGCTTTCGTCCAACAAGTTCGAAGCTATCAGACGAATCTGGAACTTATACAGAAAACAGGAGAAACTTAGTCTACTCAAAAGCATCGCCTGCTTTATCGGCTGGGCGTTTCGGGCGGTAGGACGAAGAATATAAAAAATTTTTTGAAAGGCTGCCGTTTATACGGCGAATGAAAATGGGCAAAAAAGACTCCATAAAGCGAATAATGGTTTTACAGCTGGCAACATTCGAATTCCTGCTTGATGTCGGCGGATACGCTTTTATCTGGTTTTTCTTTTACAAAAAAATGGTTGAAGTCCGCTTCTGGCAAAAGGGCGATGCTCTGGTACTCGCACTCTATGCAGTGGTTCTGGGAGGATTCCTGGTAATATACGGCGGCGGAAAAATCGGATATTTAAGAAGCTTTGAAATATTCTTATCGCATACTTTTTCTTTACTCGCATCGAACATTTTCGCATACGGCATCATCTGCCTTATGAACGGAACCGCAATCGATCCGAAATACATGATCGTGCTTACGATGATACAGCTTTTGTTTGCACTCGGATGGTCGTATCTGGCTAACCTCATTTACCGTTCGGTATTTGCGCCGAGAGACCTGATCTTAATCTGCGGCGAGAGACCGGTTGATGAAATCATCGAGAAATTCAAGACCAGAAAAGACCGTTTCCAGATAGTCAAGATCATGAATGTTTCCGAAGGCGAGGAAGCAATTTTCAACGAAATCCCCAACAGATATCAGGGCGTTGTACTCTGGGATATTCCTCAGAATTTCAGAAACAATATTTTAAAATACTGCTACGCAAGATCAATCCGCGTTTACATGATGCCCAAAATTTCCGACGTTATCATTCAGGGTGCGGACGTGCTTCACTTCTTCGACACTCCGATTCTTTTGACGAGGGAATATCCGCTTAACTTCGAACAGCGCTGCATCAAGAGAATGATTGACCTTTTCTGTTCGATTGTTCTGATTATTCTTACTTCGCCGGTCATGTTAATCACGGCGATACTTATAAAGATTACCGACGGCGGTCCCGTATTTTACAAGCAGACCAGAGTCACAATCAACAACAAGCCTTTTAAGATTATCAAATTCAGATCCATGAAGGTTGATGCCGAGGCTGACGGAAAAGCCAGACTTGCATCCAAAAACGATAACAGAATCACATGGATCGGAAAGTTTATAAGAAAAGTACGTATCGATGAACTTCCCCAGCTCTTTAATATTTTAAAGGGCGAGATGTCCTTTATCGGACCGCGTCCCGAGAGACCCGAAATCATCGAGCAGTATATGAAGGAAATCCCTGAGTTTACTTTCAGAACCAAGGTAAAGGCAGGGCTTGCGGGCTATGCCCAGGTTTACGGCAAATACAATACTTCGCCGTACGACAAACTGAAACTCGACTTAGCATACATTGAAGGTTATTCAACCTGGATGGATATAAAACTGATGCTTTTAACATTGAGAGTGCTTCTTACTCCGGATGCAACCGAAGGAGTGGGCGAAGATCAGGTTACGGCTATGAAACCCGAGGAGGACAACGATGAAAGTACCGTATAGCAAAGAACCCGTGGATTTCAGACTAATGGTTCTGGTCTCAATCAGAAGAATAAGGTTTATCATTTACGGAATATGCTTAGGCGCCCTTATTTTCGGCGGCGGTTATTATGCTGCGCGAAACATTTTCTCCGGCAGACCGGAATACAAAGCAGAGGCAAAAGTATATCTTCAGTACATCGACAATGTTGAGATTGAAAACATATACATCAACAAACAGACCTGGGAAGACCTCGTTTACAACGATATTATCGCAGAGTATGCAGCGGATGAAATCGGCAGAAGTCTTGATATCGAAGAGGTAAAAGAAAAGGTTTCGGCCACGCTTCTTACCGACACGAGAATCGTTGTTGTATCAGCTCAGTCGACAAGCCAGGCAGAGTCCAAGATGCTTGCAAACAAATACGCATCGGCCATCTGCCGCTTTGCACCCGAGTTAAAAGAGATAGAAGATGCAAGAATCTTATCAAGCGCAAACCGTGCGGAAAAAGTCGGTTTCGAAGACAGAACCTGGGCGATGTCCTTCAGCGGTGCAATCTTCGGCGGAATTATATCTGCGATTACACTTTTCCTTTACTTTATCTGGGATACATCGATTTACATTCCTTCCACAACGGAACTTCGCTACGGCGTTCCCACACTCGGCCTAACAACCGACCAGATGAGAAAATTCTCCATCAAGAAGGATGACGATTACGAATTCGAAAAGCCCAAGACAAACAAAAAGACTGAGTTTTACAGACTCTGGCTTCAGGTTAATTTCTTAAAGATTACCAAGGGGTTAAAGAAAATTGCAATAGTCGACACATCGCTTACCGATGATTCGCACTATGTAATCAACCTTATCAACAGCATCCTAAAAGAGCAGCGCAACAAAGAAATTTCCGACATCGAAAGCGGAAAGCTCAAAAAAGAAGATGCATACTTCTCAGCACCCGATTACGAAATCGTTGCTCCGGGTTCGGTTAACAACGACCCCACGATTGCATCTACTGCTGCAAAATGCGATGCCACAATCGTATTAATCAAATCCGGCGATCACAACGGAAAGATGATTGAACGTGCGCTCGATCTTTTAAGACTGCAGGAAGCAAATGTTGTCGGCGCGATTCTTTATGATGTGAACTCAAGCCTTATCAAGAGCTATGTATTCTCCAACTTCTCAAGCTCCACGAGAAAGCTGAAAGAGAATATTTACAATACACGCAACGAAGAAGCAGCTGCAGAAAATACTTACGAAGATATTTCCGAACCTGTTGAGGAAGAGGAAACAACTAACGCATAAATGTCGGGAGACAAAGAATGAGTATGACTTTACTCGTGTCGGCACTGAAGGTAAATCCTGAGGAACTCATTGAAAAAATGGCTATTAAAGGCAATGCCGTTATCGTCAATCAGTGCGACAGTGACAGTAAAAGAGAAATCGTAAAAGACGAAAACAAAATCGTCATCATCGAATCGCCCACACGAGGTGTCGGCGTTAACAGAAATCTCTGCATAGACAATTCGTTCGGCGATATCGTTCTTTTCGGGGACGATGATATTGTCTACGACGAAGACTACGTAACAAAAGTAGAGGAAGAGTTTTCAAAGCATCCCAGAGCGGAAATGATAATGTTTAACGTATCGGTCTGCGATGAGAGAAGAACCTACGTTAACGAAGGCTTCAAAAAACTCTCCCGTTTCAATATAGGCAGATTTCCGGCATACAGCATTGCTGTTAAAAGAGATGTGCTTTTAAACAAAAAAATAAGATTTTCCGAACTGTTCGGCGGAGGCGCGAAATACTCAAACGGCGAAGATTCACTTTTTTTACGAGATGCTTACAAAAGCGGTATTTCGATGTATGCGACCGAAACGCATATCGGAACTGAAATTCCGAGATCCTCCACGTGGTTTGAGGGTTATACCGAAAAGTTTTTCTTTGACAGAGGAGTGCTTTTCGCGTTCCTTTACGGCAAAAATGCCTGGGCATGGAGAATTCGTTTCATCCTGACCAAAAAAGAAATGTTTAAAGGCGGGATTGACCGAAAGAAAGCAAACAAACTTATGAAAGCCGGAATAAAAGAAGGCTTTGAAATAAAGAAAAAGGGTGTCTGATGGCAGTTTACCTTGTGCTTGCGGCAATAACGATTGCGCTCGGATTCTTTGTTGACAGCAAAGTCGAAAAGTATGACAAGTCTTTTTTCGAAGAACCGAACCGTTCAAAGGGCCGTGCTTTCAACAAGTTAATATACGTGATGATTTTCTTCCTGCTCTTTGCGGTATCGGCCACAAGAATTGCGGTCGGCGGAGATTACTGGAGCTATACTTCAATCTTTAATCTTCTCGCGCAGAACAGGGATAAATCCGTGGCTACCGAGTTCGGCTTTAATATCTTAGTTAAGATAGTCCAGCACATGTTCGGATACGACGGAAAGCAGTACATCATCATCTTTGCGATAGTTGCATTCGTTACGATTCTTTTCTTCATAAAAGGACTGGACGAACTAAGCGAAGATTTTCCGATATCGTTTGCGATGTTTATGCTGCTGGGATACTACGCGTCGAGCTTTAATTCCATCAGAAGCTATCTGGCATTTGCGGCCGCATTCTACTCGGTAAAATACATTTTCAAAAGAGAATTCTGGAAGTTCGCGCTGCTGATACTTTTAGCTTCGACGTTCCACATATCGATCCTTATCGTGCTTGTGGCGTATCCTTTGGGCCTCATAAAATGGAAACCCTGGATGCTTGCAATCCTCGGAGCGTTTTCCGCGAGTTTCCTTCTCCTGCCGAACATTTACAGGAGACTGGTATTCCTGATTTACCCGCATTACGAAAACACGATTTATGATACGGGAGAAGTCAGTTACACAAATATTGCAAGATGCATCGGCGTTCTGATTTTCGCGATTATCCTTTACAAGAAAGTGATAAAGGATAACGAAAGGAACAGATTTTATTTCAACATGAACATTTTTGCGACGGTGGTTTATGTCTGCTGTTCATTCCTGCCGGTTGTATCGAGAATCGGATATTACTTTAACATTTTCCAGATAATACTGGTGCCGGTTCTCATAGATGCCATTCCGAAAAAATGGGTGCGCATAGTACTGAAAGTTTTGCTTATTTCGGGCGGAATGGCGTACTACATTTACTTCCTCTATTCGAGTCAGTTTAACGGAACGCGCCTTTTGCCGTATTTTAACTGGATTATAAATTAGTTTGAGAAAACAAAATGCTCTTTTCTATCATTACGGTATGTTTTAATGCCGGCGACAAATTGAAAAATACGCTTGAAAACATCCTCACACAATCTTACGGGGATTATGAAATCATCGTAAAAGACGGAGTCTCCACGGACGGAAGTCTTGAGAACATTCCCGAGGATTCGCGCATAAAAGTTTTCAGCGAAAAAGATAAAGGCATTTACGATGCAATGAATATCGCGGTGTCAAAGGCTTCGGGCGATTATGTGATATTCATGAACTGCGGAGATTCGTTTTATGATGAAAACGTTTTAAAAAATGCCGCGGCGTATATGTCCGATAAACCGGACAGCAGGATTTACTACGGAGATGCTTATTTTGTGAGTGCGAAAGAAATCATTTCGCAGCCCAAGGAAATCACCGAGTCAATCTGCTACAGACATATGCCTAATCACCAGTCCTGTTTCTTTGCAAGAAGCCTTTGGGACAACGACGGACTGGATACGAAATATAAGATCCGCGCGGATTACGATTTCTTTTTAAGATGTTACTTTGAAAAGAATATCCGTCCCGCATATTTAGGCATCACGGTTGCATCCTACGAGGGAGGCGGATTTTCCGAGTCCGACACAAAGCTTGACAAGGCAGAGCATCGTGAAATCGTAGTTAAGTACATGGGCGAAAAGAAAGCCAATCATTACAGAAGAATTATGATACTTACGCTTCAGCCCATCCGTACATGGATAGCGCAGAAAAGCATTTTTGCAGGCGCGTACAATTCGATTAAAAAGAAAGTTTATTCGTAAGGGAAATACATGAGAGTACTTTGGGTTGTAAACCAGTGCATTCCGGTCATAGCGAAACATCTGAATATCGAAGTGCCCAACAAAGAGGGCTGGCTTTCCGGTCTGTCGGAGAAACTCATCGCCGAAAAGGATAACGACTTTACACTCGGAATATGTTTTAACGCAGGCTTCGAACTGGGAAAATACAAAGGCGAATATGAAGTTACGGCTTACGGCTACGATGATGATTTAAGCGCTCCCGAAGAATATGACGAAGCACTTGAATACAGATTCAAAGAAATCATCGAAGACTTCAAGCCCGATGTGATTCATATTTTCGGAACGGAATATCCGCACACGCTTGCAGTATGCAAAGCAGCAGGAGACACCTCGAAAGTGCTTATCGGAATTCAGGGTTTGTGCTCCGTTTACGCCAATCATTATTTCGACGGCCTGCCCGAAGAAATGTATGTTAAAGAAACGCTTCGAGATAAGATAAAGAGCGACAATATTGTTAAGCAGCAGGCGAAATTCGTTAAGCGCGGCGAGTTTGAAATCGAAGCGATTAAGCTTACTGAAAATGTCACAGGCAGAACGTCCTGGGATAAAAAATACACATCAGAATACAATCCCGACGCAAAGTATTACTTCATGAACGAAACGCTTCGAAGTAACTTTTATGATGGTAAATGGGAACTCGAAACTTGCGAGAAACATTCGCTTTTCGCAAGCCAGGGAGATTACCCGATTAAGGGACTGCATGTACTGCTTCGCGCACTGCCTGAGATTAAGAAAGAATACCCCGACGTAAAACTCTACGTTGCGGGCAACAAGATTACCGGCGAAGATTCGCTTAAGAAAAAAATCTTAATCGGAACATACGGAAAATACATCAACAGGCTCATAAAAGAAGGAGACTTAAGCGACAATGTTGTTTTCCTGGGTTCTCTAAACGCAGATCAAATGAAAGAGCGGTATTTAAAGAGCAATGCTTTTATATCGCCTTCGATGATGGAAAATTCACCCAATTCGCTCGGCGAGGCAATGCTTCTTTCGATGCCCGTCATATCAAGCGATGTGGGCGGTGTCAGAGACTTAATGAGTGAAGATGAGGGCTTTATTTATCCTTCGCTCGACGAAAAAGCGCTGGTTGAGAGCGTTAAGAAATGCTTTGCATTAAACGGCAGCAACGCACAGAAGGAGATGTGTGAAAAAGCGGGTGCGAAAGCGCGCATTACTCACAATCCCGATACAAACTACAAGCGCCTGCTTGAGATTTATGAGAGTATCTCAAAATAAAATGCCCTGACAAGGACTTTTGGAAATGAAATTAACTTTTGTATCAAATTATATAAATCATCATCAGATTCCGCTTAGCAACGTGCTCTATGAGAAGCTTGGCGACGACTATGCTTTTATTCAGACCGAGCCGATGGAAGAAGAGCGTATAAAGCTTGGCTGGGATGATGATTTTGACAGCATTCCGTATCTTAAAAAGTATTACGAGAACGGACTTGAATGCAAAAAACTTATCATGGAATCGGACATTGTGGTGTTCGGCGGATGCGAAGACGAATCGATAATCGAAGACAGACTTCACGCGGAAAAGCCTGTCATCAGATATTCCGAGAGACTTTACAAAGAAGGCCAGTGGAAATGCGTTTCGCCGAGAGGACTTAAAAAGAAATATCACGATCACACGAGATATTCGGATAAAAAGGTTTATCTTTTATGCGCAGGCGCATATGTGGCCGATGATTTTAATATCATCAAGGCATACAAGGGCAAGAGATATAAATGGGGATACTTCCCCGAGTTTAAGTCCTATACCGACGACGAGAGAAAGGACAGAAGAGACGAGCGAAGAAGCCATTCGAAACTCGAAATTCTCTGGGCCGGAAGACTTATCGACTGGAAGCATCCCGAGAGTGTTATTAAGCTTGCAAAAAGTCTGAAAGAAAAAAATATTCCGTTTGAGATTACCGTTATCGGCGAAGGAAAGATGGAAAAAGACATTGAGGCGGCCATCGAGAAAAACGGACTTACAGAAGACATTAAGCTTCTCGGAATGATGAAGCCCGCAGAAGTAAGAGAACATATGAAAACCGCGGATATTTTCCTTATCACCAGCGATTACAAGGAAGGCTGGGGAGCGGTCTGCAACGAAGCAATGAACGAGGGCTGTGTGGTTGTTGCATCACATGCGGCAGGCGCGGTTCCGACACTCATAAAACACAGAGTAAACGGCATGATATTCCCTTCGGGAGATTTTGCGAAGATGGCTTTTCAGATTGAAGAACTCTCAAAGGATCAGAAGTGGAGACTTTCCCTCGGAGAGAATGCGTACGAGACTCTTGAAAACGGCTGGAATCATGTGACCGCTGCGGAGCGATTGCTTAAGTTAAGCGAGGCAATCTTAGAAGGCAAACCGTTCTTCTTCGAGAAGGGTCCCTTAAGCGAAGCAAAAGTGATTCCTCAGAAAAGAATGTATCGAAAGATAGTGGGAATCGAACAGTATAGCGGATAAATATATGAGTTCACTCGTTTCGGTCATTGTACCGGTATACAATTCAACAGCATATTTGAAAAGATGCGTGGATGCCATTCTTTCGCAGACATACCAAAATCTTGAAGTAGTGCTAGTGGATGACGGCTCGACGGATGATTCCCTCAATATGTGCAGGGAATACGAAAAGGCTGATTCCAGAGTAAAAGTTTTCCACAAGGAAAACGGCGGTTCTTCAAGCGCAAGAAATGTCGGCATAAAAGAGGCAACAGGCGAATACATCTGCTTCTGCGATTCGGACGATTATTACGAGCCCGATATCGTTGAAAATCTCATGAAGGTTTTTAACGAGAAAGACGACTGCATCGTGGCTCAGTGCATGGCAGTCTGCAGATACGAGGACGGCACGCTTGAAAGCGGCCCCTTAAAAGATTCGGGCGAAATTGTACGAGAGACAAACGTTGAATACTTCAGAGAACTTCTTTTACATTTAGGCGACAGTTCATTTTGTACCAAGATGATAAAAGCCGGTTTTATGAAAAAATTCTCCTTTAACGAAGGCAGGCTTAATGAAGACTTCGAACTCCTTGTTTACATGCTGCAGGAGTTTGACTGCATATACACATACGAGATTACGGGATACAATATCATCCTTCGGTTTGGCAGCAATACGAGAAATGTTTACAAAAATCTCTTTTATGATTGCATGATTGAAAATTCCGACATGGCTGCAAAGTTAGTCGATGAAAAATATCCCGGACTTAAGGAAGAGGCTAGAAAATTTCAGCTTTACCAGCGCCTTGATTACACGCTTCACACACCTCTTTCGAAGATGAAAAACAATCCCGTTGCGGATAAGGTTTTAAAAGAACTGAAGCTTTGGAGAAAAGATATTAAAGAGAATCAGTACCTTGCTCCTAAGGATAGACGAAACCTTAAGATATTAAGCCGAATCCCGCGCCTTAGCAAGTGGGTTCACAATAAAATTATGTTCCTGAAAGGAAAACCTGTAGAAAAATGAAAATACTAAAGAAGCTCTCGAAGCTTCTGGACGGAAAACAGAAAAGATCGCTGGTCGGACTCGTATTCTTAATGTTTATCGGAGCCATACTTGAGGCCTGCTCGGTAGCACTTATTATACCTGTTGTAACGGTACTTTTTACCCCGAACGCAATTCAGGAAAAATGGTACCTTGCTTGGGCTTATTCGGTATCGCCATTTACATCTGAGAAGGCCTTTTCGATAGCCGTATTGCTAAGCATCATTATTGCGTTTATAGTTAAGAACTTATTCCTTTTCATTGAACAGAAACTGCTGTACAGATTTATTTATTCCAACCAGTTCAGAACATCCGAGAGGATGATGAAGAACTACATCAGAAAGAATTACGAATACTATTTAAATGCCGATACAGCCGTAATTCAGCGTAACATCACATCCGATGTTAACAACATGTATGCGCTGATTCAGTCGCTTATGCTTTTAGTGTCCGAGCTTATAGTATTTGCCACACTGATTATCCTCTGCATCGACCAGAGCCCTCTGATGACTTTGTTCTTTGCGGTTCTTTTAGGAATAACACTTCTGCTTATAAAAATTGTTTTAAAGCCTGTTTTATACAAAGCCGGCAAAGACAATCAGGACTTTTATTCCGGACTGTTTAAATGGATTAACCAGACCGTCACGGGCATAAAAGAAGTAAAAATCGGCGGAAAAGAAAAGTACTTCTCCGACTGCTACATAGAATGCGGAAAAGGATATGTAAATGCGGTTCAGAAATACACGCTTTTAAGCAATGTACCGAGACTTATCATCGAAGTGGTCTGCATTATTGCAATTGTATTTTATCTTTTGACCATTTACTTAGAAGGCGTTGATGTTTCAAACGTTCTTGAGACAATGGGCGTATTTATTATGGCGTTAATGCGTCTCATGCCTTCGGCCAACAGAATCAATAACTGCTTAAACAACATTTCCTATTTCGAGCCTTTCTTCATGGGTGTATCGGACAATCTTCAGGACGAAATCTCAGACGAGAACTCCGAAGTCGCATCGCTTGAGAGACCTAAGGACAAGCTCGAAGTTAAAGAAAAAATCGAACTTAAAAACATTAAATACAAGTATCCGAATTCAGAGGTTTATGTACTGAACGGTGCGAGTATGGATATACCCGTCGGTTCCGCGGTCGGAATCGTCGGTACCACAGGTGCGGGCAAATCCACGATTGTGGATGTTATGTTAGGCCTCCTAAAACTTGAATCGGGCGAAGTTCTTGCAGACGGCAAAGATACACTCTCGGATGAAAACTACAGAAAGTGGCTTAAGAATATCGGCTATATTCCTCAGACTGTTTTCATGCTCGATGATTCCATCAGAAAGAATGTTGCATTCGGTATTCCCGAAGATGAAATAGACGAAAACCGTATCTGGGAAGTTTTAAAAGAAGCCCAGCTTGACGAGTTCGTAAAAGGACTTCCCGAAGGACTTGAAACAGGTATCGGTGAGCGAGGCATCAGACTCTCCGGCGGCCAGAGACAGCGTATCAGCATCGCCAGAGCGCTTTACGAAGATCCCGAAGTGCTTGTGCTCGATGAAGCAACAAGTGCGCTTGACGGCGATACCGAGCAGGCAATCATGGATTCCGTTAACAGCCTGCACGGCAGAAAAACGCTTATCATCATCGCACACAGACTTCAGACTATTGAAAAATGCGACGCGGTTTACCGCATAGAAAACGGCAAAGCCACACGCGAAAGATAAAATCAGGATAAAAAATGAATCGTGAAATAGGCATCATAATTGCTATAGACGACAGCATTTGTGATGAACAAAAAATTAAAAACAGTATAGAATCCGCTATAGCCCAGGGCAAGGAAAGCATGGAGATTATCCTTGCTGCAGACGCGGTGAATGACATCATAAAAGATATTCTGACACAGTACGCAGAAAGCAACGACAGGATAAAAGTTTTATATACATCCGAAAGACGCGGTCGCGGCGGAGCATTTAATCTGGGATTAAGAAACTGCACATCCGAATGGGTTTCTTTTATGAATGCGGGGGATACGATTTCTCCTCTGTTCGCCGAAAAGCTTTTAAGCAAAGCAGCAGAAACGAATGCGGATGTGGTTGCATGTGCAAACGACTCCGACAGCAACGAAACAGACGATGCGATTTTTAAGGAAGCTGAAAGCCTTGAGGAAGATGAGAAACAGGCAATTCTAATCGTCAATCCGGGCAAAGCCGAATCAAAGATTTACAAGCGAACAATCTTTGAAGAAAACGGACTTTGGTTCCCCGAAAATCTTCTTTTCGAAAAGCTTGGAATCGGAAGACTCGCACTCGCGTGTGCAAAGAATTTTATATATGTTGACGAATGCCTTTATTTCTTTGATAAGACCAAAGAAAACACAAGCGAGGAAGACCTCTTTGAAAGGCTTGATGTCATGACATATTTTATCGAGGAATGTTACAAAAGGGAAATCCTTGAGGAGTTTCCCGAAGAGGTTGAGGCAGCCTTCATCGATGATATGTATATGAAAACGCTCTTTACATACATTACGGTAACGCCTCCCGCCAAGCGCAAAAAAACGTTTCTGGAAATGCTCCAAAACGCAATACTTGACTGCTTCCCCGAGTTTGAGACCAATCCTTATTATTACGAGAAATACGATGACGATATAAAGGATCTCGTGTCACTTCACATCGAAGCACCGGGCAAGTTTTTAAAGACAGTTAAAAATTTCGATTCAGTCGAATTCGAATAAAATTGGTAACCGTTAACAGATAAAAGAAAGAAAAAAGATGAGTAACGAAGCAAAAGAAAAATGTACAATAGTCGTTCCGTGCTACAACGAAGAGGAAGCAGTCCCTTTGTTTTACGAGGCGACCAATGAAGCGCTTAAAGACTTTGCGCTTGATTATGAATTTCTTTTCGTAAACGACGGAAGCAAAGACAAAACGCTTGAGGTAATCAAAGAACTTGCGGAAAAAGATGAAAGAGTGCACTACGTTTCTTTCTCGAGAAACTTCGGCAAGGAAGCTGCAATGTACGCAGGTTTAAAAGAATCAACAGGCGATTATGTTGTCATTATGGACGCCGATTTGCAGGATCCGCCCGAACTCATTCCGGGAATGTATGACAGCATCGTCAATGAAGGTTATGACTGCGTTGCGACAAGAAGAGTAAACAGAAAAGGCGAACCGCCTGTAAGAAGTATGTTTGCGAATATGTTTTATCTTTTAATGCATTTTATCGCAAAGGTCGACATGGTTCCGGGCGCCAGAGATTACAGATTTATGAAGCGTGTCATGGTTGACGCTATTGTCGATATCGGAGAGTACAACAGATTCAGCAAAGGTATTTTCGGATGGGTCGGATTTAACACCAAATGGATTCCTTTCGAAAACAGAAAGAGAGTTGCCGGCAGAACAAAATGGTCGTTCTTTAAACTCTTCCAGTATTCGATTGAAGGTATCGTTGCATTCTCGACAGCGCCTCTTGTATGGTCATCAATTATAGGACTTGTCTTCTGCGTGCTTGCGTTCATCGCTTTGATATTCCTGTTTGTGAGAGCGCTTGTTTTCGGAGATCCCGTAAGCGGCTGGCCTTCACTTGCATGTATGATTACATTCTTCTCGGGCCTTCAGCTTTTCAGCGTGGGTATCATCGGAATGTATATTTCTAAGACATATCTTGAAGTAAAGGGCAGACCCATTTACATAGTGAAAGAGAAAAAATAATGGAAAAATTAATCAGCAAATTAAAAGAAGAACAATATAAAGTACCGTTTCTTTCGGGAGTAATTGTAGGACTTATCACACATATGTTTATGATAGTCAACAAGTTCCCGAACGGCGATTCGATGACCAACTTTTACTTTGACCAGAACATGGTTACGTCAGGAAGATGGTTTTTAACCGTAGCGTGCGGAATCTCCTCCTTTTACGATCTTAATTTCGTAAACGGTCTTCTGGCAATTATATTCCTTGCGATAAGCGCGGTTTTCATCACGAGATTTTTCGATGTTAAGAAAAAAACCACATTGATTCTGGTGCCTGCTGTTATGGCCACATTCCCCGCCGTTGCCGCAACCATGTCGTATATGTATACGGTGGACGGATATATGTTAGGCCTCCTCTTTGCGGTTGTCGCGGCATACATCAGCAAGAAATACAAATTCGGATTTTTCGGCGGAATGGTTTTCCTTGCATTAAGCCTCGGTACTTATCAGGCATATGTTTCGGTTGCGATTCTTTTATGCCTGTTCGATATTATTTTTGCAGTCGTTGACAACGAAGATATCTACACGCTCTGGAACAAGGGATTCAAATACATAATGATGGGACTCGGCGGCAGTACAATATACTACGTTGTATTGAAAATCTGCCTGTTCGTTCAGCATAAAGAACTTGATACATATCAGGGCATCAACGAAATGACACACGTAGGTCTCTCGGATATCCCGAGCAGACTTTACAGAATTTATTACGATTTCGTTGCATTTGCTTTCAGCGGAAGAATTTTCGTAAACAATTTCTTAACCATGATAATTATGAGTACACTCGTTTCGGCATCCATGGTTGCAATTTTTGTACTGTTCATAAAAAACAAGGCATTCAAAAGATGGTACAGCTGGCTGATTCTTTTTATCAGTATCGGACTTATGCCTTTTGGCGCCAATACCGTGCTTCTTTTAATGTCACCCCAGGGTGAATACCATCTTGTCATGAGAATGCAGTGGGTTATCTTTATTGTGGCTATCGTGGTCATAGCAGAAAAGACTATTTCGTCATTTGAAACCATAAAAGACAAGCTCATCATACCCAAAACCGTATCGGTGGTCTTGGTGGCGTTATTATGTTATAATTTTCTGTTAATGGATAACATTGCTTACTTCAATATGCAGCAGCAGTACGAAAAGACTTATGCATACTGCGTAAGGCTTCTGGACAGGATAGAACAGACGCCCGGATACGAGCAGGGAATGCCTATCTGCATGGTCGGAGAGATTAGCGAAAAGAGTTATCCTTCGACGGAATTAACCGACAAGATAACATCCAAAATACGAGGAACGGACGGAGATTTCTTATTTTACCGCGGCGAGCAGTACAGAGAATTTATGAAGAATTATCTGGGCGCAACACTTAATATTCTCGAAGGCGAATATGTCAATGACATGTATTTCTCCGAAGAATATATGGAGATGAGCTCGTTCCCGGATAAGAACAGCATAAAAATAGTTAACGGAATCATGTTTATTAAACTGGAGTAAACCAATGGGAAAAATGACCGTAATAATTCCTTCGTTTAATGAGGAAGACAATATCGAAAATACCGCCAAAGTCATCGGCGAAACACTTTCGGATGCAGGTATCGAATACAATCTGCTCTTTGTTTCCGACGGCTCAACGGATAAAACTTTCGATATCGTGGAATCACTTTCCAAAGCTGATAAAAGAATCGGCGGCATACAGTTTTCGAGAAACTTCGGCAAAGAAGCAGCCATTTTCGCAGGTCTTGAATATGCGAAGGGCGACTGTGTGGCAGTTATTGACTGCGACCTTCAGCATCCGCCCGCAACTTTGATTGAGATGTACAAGCTCTGGGAAGAAGGCTACGAAGTAATCGAAGGAATTAAGTCTAAAAGAGGCAAGGAAAATCCTTTCTACAAAATGTTCTCAGCCATCTTTTACGGAATAATGAGTTCCTTAATGAAGATGGATTTGAATAAAACAAGCGATTTCAAACTCCTTGACAGAAAAGTGGTTGAAGCACTTCTTGAACTGCCTGAGAGAAATACGTTTTTCAGAGCACTTTCGTTCTGGGCAGGTTTTAAGAGCACATCCGTTACATTCGATGTTGCGGAAAGAAAAGCCGGAAAGAGCAAATGGTCCTTCTCGGGACTTGTGGCATATGCGATTTCAAACACCACTTCTTTTACGACCGCGCCTCTTAAGGCAGTGTTTGTGCTCGGCGTGCTTTTGATGATTTTCTCACTGGTACTCGGAGTTCAAACCCTGGTAAATTACTTTATCGGAGTTGCGGCAGACGGATTTACGACAGTTATTCTTTTACTTTTAATCATCGGCGGATGCATTATGGTGAGCCTCGGAATCATGGGTCATTATCTTGCGCGTATTTATGAAGAAGTAAAGGGCAGACCGAGATATATTGTTTCAAAAACAACTGACGAAGAATGAGTGAAAAAAAAGAACGCCAACTGAATATGGAAGTCCTTCGAATAGTTGCGATGCTTATGATTATCACGCTCCATTATCTCGATAAGGGCGGTGTGTTAAAAGAGTTTGAGCTTAAGATGGGCTTAAACAGAAACATTGCGTGGATTATCGAAGCACTCTGCATGGGCAGCGTAAATGTTTATGTGCTAATTAGCGGATATTTCCTTTCGAAATCGGAGTTTAGGTGGAAGAAAGTTATTACGCTCTGGGCACAGATTCTTTTCTACTCATGGATTATTACAGCAATATTTGCGATAGTCACAAAGGGGCATCTTAATCTGGCAAACGGTATCTATGATGTAATACCTCTTGTAATGCCCGTGACCGGCAGCCATTACTGGTTTGCAACGGTTTACATGCTTTTGTATTTGTTCTTCCCCTTTCTTAACAAAGGAATCGATGCAATGGATAAAAAGCAGCTTAAAGGCATTATTATCGCAGCGATAGCAGTGTTCTCGGTATGGAACACAATCATTCCGTTTACACAGCCTTTAACAGACCTTGAAGGAATGGATATCTGCTGGTTTGCTTGCCTCTATCTTGTAGCCGCATACATCAGAAAATATCCCGAAGATTTTAAGTTAAACAGATGGATTTATCTGTTAATTTCATTTGCCTCGGCAATAAGTGCATTCATCCTCGGCAAAGGACTTTTGCTCATAGATTTGTACGTCGGAAAGCTCGGCGGATATGCAAAGAATTTCTATCCGTACAATTCACTTTTGATATTTATCGCAAGCGTATGCCTCTTCCTCTTTGCGATTAAGCACGAGACAAAGGCACCGAAGTGGCTTGCAGGCATCATCCTTTTCGCTTCACAGGGAACTTTCGGTGTATATCTTTTACACGAGCATAAGCTTTTAAGATATTTGTGGCCCGAGTGGTTTAATGTTGAAAAAGTTTCCGGCACACCGCTGTTCCTTTTGCATCTTTTAGGAACAATACTTGCAATCTTTGCGGTCGGAATATTAATTGATTTTGTAAGAAGATTTCTTTTCGGACTTTTTGCTCCTAAAAGAAAAGAAAATAAATAGTTAGCGTTAAAAACGCGCGGAGAAAAAATGATCAGATTTAACGTACCTCCCTTTACGGGAAAAGAAATGGATTATATTAAACAGGCCGTAGAGAATCAGAAAATCTGCGGTGACGGAGAGTTTACCAAAAAGTGCAACGAATGGATTGAAAACAAGACAGGCACAACCAAAGCACTTCTCACAACCTCCTGTACACATGCTACCGAAATGGCTGCGATTTTAAGCAATATAAAACCCGGCGACGAAGTTATCATGCCGAGTTACACTTTCGTTTCCACGGCAGATGCGTTTGTTTTAAGAGGTGCAAAAGCTGTATTTGTGGATGTTCGTCCCGACACGATGAACATTGACGAAAACTTAATCGAAGACGCCATCACCGAAAAGACCAGAGCAATCGTTCCCGTTCATTATGCAGGCGTTTCCTGCGAGATGGATAAGATCATGGAGATTGCAAAGAATCATAATCTGATGGTAATCGAAGACGCTGCACAGGGAATCATGTCCGAATACAAGGGCAAGGCGCTCGGTACATTCGGCGACTACGGATGCTTCTCTTTCCATGAGACAAAGAACTTCTCCATGGGTGAAGGCGGCGCGCTTTTAATCCGTGATGCAGAGAACGTTGAGCATGCAGAAATCGTTCGTGAAAAAGGTACCAACAGAGCAAAATTTTTCCGCGGACAGATTGATAAATACACATGGGTAGATGCAGGTTCATCATACCTTCCGAGCGAACTTAACGCAGCATATCTTTATGCACAGCTTGAGCTTGCAAATGAAATAACCGCAGACAGAATGAACACATGGAATATGTATTTTGATGCGTTTGAAGAACTTGAAAACAAAGAGCGCATCGAGAGACCTTTTGTTCCCACGGACTGCAAGCACAATGCGCATATGTTTTACTTAAAGTGCAAGGACCTCGAAGAGAGAAGCGCGCTTATTAAATTCCTCGGCGAAAACGGCATACTTGCCGTATTCCACTACATTCCTCTTCACGGCGCACCCGCAGGCAAAGTGTTCGGCAGATTTAACGGCGAAGACGTTTACACAACCAAGGAAAGCGAGAGACTCGTAAGACTTCCGCTTTACTACGGTCTTAAGGAAGAAGAGACCGAATATATCATCAGCAAGGTAAAAGAGTTTTACAAATAATGACTAACGAAATAACCATCCGTCCAATTACATATGACGATACGGAAAATGTAGTCAGATGGCGCAATTCCGAATACGTGAACAGCCGTTTCATAGACCGGAGACTTTTTACGAAAGAAAGCCACGAAGCATGGCTTAAAAACTATGTCGAAACGGGAAAGGTCGCACAGTTTATCATTCTTTTAAACGGAGAACCGGTCGGAAGCGTATACTTACGAGACATAGATTTGGATAAAAAAGAAGCCGAGTACGGAATTTTCATCGGTGAAGAGAGTGCAAGAGGAAAAGGCGTGGGCACCGAGAGCGCGAAACTTATCCTAAAATATGCATTCGATGAACTGAAGCTTGAAAAGCTTTTTTTACGAGTTTTCAAAAACAATCCGGGCGCTGTCAGAAGCTACGAAAAAGCCGGATTTAAGAAAAACGACAGAACGGATATTTTAAACATCAACGGTGAAATGCTCGAAGTGATTTTTATGGAGCTGGAGAAAAAGGATTTTGAAAAGCGATAAAAAGAACAAAATAATAAATGCGTTTTTTATAATTCCTGCCGTAATCGGATTTACGTTCTACTGTTTTGAACTGGTTCTGCTTCACTACAACCAGACGCTGTTTCCGGTCACGGGAAAGCATGAATCGGATCTTTTCGCGCATATCGAAATGGCGCTCGACGGCTGGGGATACAGCATACTCGCGGTTATCTACAGACTGTTTGCGTTGCTGCCTGAGTTCGGCTTTCATTTTGCGATAGCCTCGTTCCTCTGCATATGCGAAGCAGGCACGATTGCACTGACATATATTATCTTTCGAAACAGCAAAATTGAAACAAAAGCGGCAATTGTTTTAACAGCGATGTCGGGCTTTGTAGCACCCGCATATATAAGAGCGATTCAGCCGTACAGATATATCGGTTATCAGTCGGGAAGCATATGGCACAATTCGACATATATCGTGATGAAATTCACGGCACTTATATGCATCGTTTTGTACCTTGCAATATCCGCAAAATACAAAGAAAAACTGAGTGCGGGAGAGTTAATTGCATTTGCGATTCTGCTCGCAATTACAACATCGGTTAAAACCAATTTTATCCTTGTGTTCGCACCCGTGGCGCTTTTGTTTTTAATAATCGACCGGATACTCGGAGTACCTCTTAAAAGACTCTTACTCTGCGCGCTGACCGTCATTCCTTCGGTAGCGGTAATACTGTTCCAGGAGTACGTTCTTTTCGGAGAAGACACAGGCAACGGGATTATAATAGACCCTCTTTACAGCGTTTATTTAAGAGCCGAAAAACCTTATTTTACGATGATTCTTTCGGCGGCGTTTCCGATACTGATTTTGCTCTTTAACATCATTCCGGTTATCAGGGATACATTCCTTGATTTTAAGGATAAAAAAAGAGGCCTCACGCACCGCTTCTTCTTACTTTCGTGGGCGATGTGGTTTGTGGCATTTGTCGAATACATACTCCTTCGCGAAACAGGCCAGAGAGAACTCGATGACAACTTCGCGTGGGGATACGATTTCTGCCTCTTTATTCTTTTTGTGGTGAGCATTATCTATTTTGCAAAGACCATAAAAGAAATAATCGAAACAATGCGAAACAAAGAATTTGCCGCAATCGATGTTTTTAAAACTTTATTTGTTGTACTTACAGCGGCACTGCTTATTTATCATACATACTGCGGAGTGTTCTTCTTTGTGCGACTCACTCAGGGAATAACATTCTTTATGCAATAAAATAAAAACAAACGGAGAAAAAGATGAAAATCAGTTTTGTAATCCCCTGCTACAGATCGGAAAAAACTCTTTCGGATGTAGTGGATGAGATTAAAACCACAATGGCGGCAATCGGACACGAATTTGAAATCATTCTTGTTAATGACTGTTCGCCCGACAAAACATTTGAGGTAATAAAACAGCTCGTAGCCGAGAACGATAATATTCTCGGACTCGACCTTGCGAAAAACTTCGGCCAGCACTGCGCGCTTATGGCCGGCATGAGACACTCCTCGGGAGACGTCGTGGTTTGCCTTGACGACGACGGACAGACTCCTGCGGACGAAGTCGGAAAGCTTCTCGACAAACTCGACGAAGGCTATGATGTCTGCTATGCAAGCTACGGCAAAAAACAGCACTCGGGCTTCAGAAATTTCGGCAGCAAAGTAAACGAACTCATGACCAGAATCATGCTTGGCAAGCCCAAGGAATTAAAGGTCTCAAGTTACTTCGCAGCTAAGAGATTTGTCGTAGACGATATGCTCAGATACGAGCAGTCTTATGCATATGTTATCGGGCTTGTTTTACGAGCAACCAAGAATGTTGCGAATGTGGAAGTAAACCACAGAGCAAGAAGCGTGGGAGAGAGCGGATATACTCTTGCAAAACTTTTCTCACTCTGGTTTAACGGCTTTACCGCATTTTCAATCAAGCCTTTAAGAATTGCCACCGCAGTAGGATGCTTCTGTGCGTGCTCAGGCTTTCTTTACGGAATATATACAATCATTAAAAAGTTCATTCTTATGAACGATGTACAGGCAGGTTTCTCCGCACTCATGTCGGTACTTGTTTTCATCGGAGGAATGATTATGCTGATGCTCGGACTCATCGGAGAGTACATCGGCAGAATCTACATCTGCATGAACAACTCACCTCAGTATGTAATTCGTGAAAAGGTCGGAAATCTTAAATAAACATGGATAAAAAAGAGAAGAAAAATAATAAAAAAACAAAGCTCATAATCCTGGACTGCATATTTCTTGCGGTCCTTGTTTTGCTTCCTTTTCTTCATCTTGCATTCGGTGTCGAATTTACCGATACCGCATACAGTTTAGGCAATTACGAAAACCTTGATAAGATGAATCTTACCTGGACGGTGGCTACCTTCTGGGCTAATATGCTCGGCAGATTTTTTACCATGCTTCCTTTTGGTGCCACATGGATAGGAATGAAATTTTATACGACACTGGTACCGGTTACCGGAGTCGTTTTTTCATATCTTTTCTTAAAAAAATACATTCCCAGATTATTTGTTTTTGTCGGAGAAATTCTGGCGATTTCGCTTTTCTGGTGTCCGACCACAATCCTTTACAACTATGTGACATATCTTCTTTTTACCCTTGCGGTAATAGTTCTCGTCGAGTCGCTTTCAAAAGATAAAAGATGGGGCCTTGCTTTCGCAGGCATTATACTGGCATTCAATGTTTTTGTAAGATTTCCGAATGTTACGGAAGCTGCACTTATCGTGGTAGTATGGTTCAGCGCGGGACTTAAAAAGAAGAAGTTTGTTTACGGTCTGGTTGATACATTAATCTGCATCGGAGGATTCTTTGCGGGAATAGTGGCAAACGTCGGACTAATCGGAATTAAATACGGATTTTCTTCGATTCCGAATATGGTCATTTCTCTTTTCTCAATGACCGGAGAAAATGCAGGCTACACTCCTACAGGAATGATAATGGCCATCATCAGAGGCTACACGACATATTACAAGAGCTTTATTCTTCTTATCGGCATTACCGTTTTGTGTTTTGCTGTAAGCGCCATCATGAAAAGACACTACGCAAGAATCATTACGGTTGTTGCACAGTTTATTTTATACGGACTCTTCCTTTTCTGGGGATACAGAAATCATGTTTACACATTAAGATACAACGACTATTCCTCGATATATTTCTGGATGGCTGTATTTTTTATGATTGCAAACATCATGTCCGTCTGGACAATGTTAAGAAAGCGAAACGACATCGAACACAAGCTTATTGCGACGGCAGTGCTTGTCATCGTCTGGATTTCGCCTCTCGGAAGCAACAATGCTTTGTATCCTTCGATTAACAATCTTTTCATAGTTGCGCCCGCAGTTTTATTTATGATCTGGAATGAACTCTTCAAGGGAAGAAACTTTTATGAGGTACTCGACCTTGAAGCAAGAAACACAATGGTTGCAACCAGAATTTCAATGTTTCTGCTTATTGTAACCATCACAATTCAGTGCATAATTTTTGGCTTCGTATTTGTTTTCCGCGATCCCGGTTTCCCGACTAAAAACAGTACCAAAATCGACGGCAATGAAGTGCTTGTCGGAATGCATACCAATCCCGAGAGAGCGGCGCTTATCGAAGAGCTGACATCGTATGTAAACGATAAAGATTACGAAGGCAGGAGAGCGATTTTCTACGGAGATATTCCGGGACTCGAATACATACTAAAAATGCCATGCGCGATTTCTCACACATGGCCCAATTTAGGTTCATTTTCTTATGATGATTTCGTAAAAGATATCGACAGTCTTGAGGACAAGCCGATTATATTTATAAATACGGATTACATGGCGGACGCCTACAATATCAACAAATCTTACCGCAAGGAACAGTATCTTGAAGATTTCCTTGAGAAAAACGGATATTCCTTAAGCGCGAAGATTGAATACATTGCAATATATTCTGCGGATTAGGATTTAACCCATCTGCCGCTGGCTCCGCACGGAAGTACGAGACCATTCTCGGATACCAGCAGACCGATTTCGTCCGATACAACTTCACCGCCGAATTTCGGTTTGATGCATGTATTAAGCATATATGAAAGTACCGCAGGCTGAAGTCCGGTTGTATATGAATTGATTAAAAAGAAAGCAGAGTCTTCGCTTAAAAGCTCTGTTGTCAGTTCGATAAAAGGAAATACGGAATCTTCGATTTTCCAGATTTCGCCTTTCGGACCTCTTCCGTATGAAGGAGGATCCATGATGATACCGTCGTATTTGTTTCCGCGGCGGATTTCTCTTTCAACGAATTTGACACAGTCATCCACGAGCCATCTTATTGGCGCATCACCAAGGCCGGAAGAAATGGCGTTTTCTTTTGCCCATGTGACCATGCCTTTTGAAGCATCTACATGCGTAACCGAAGCACCTGCTTTTGCCGCAGAGAGTGTGGCACCGCCCGTGTATGCAAAGAGATTAAGCACCTTAAAAGTTCTGTCGGGATTATCGGACAGCTGCTTTTTTATGATATCCGAAAACCAGTCCCAGTTAACCGCCTGCTCGGGGAAAAGTCCCGTATGCTTAAATGCGAAAGGCTTTAAATTGAATGTGAGCTGATCATAGTGAATGCGCCATTCCTCGGGAAGATTTTTAAACTCCCATTCACCGCCGCCCTTGCTTGAGCGATGGTAATGACCGTTAAAATGCTTCCAGCCGGGATTGGACTTCGGCGTATTCCATATTACCTGTGGGTCTGGTCTGACGAGAATATAGTCTCCCCAGCGTTCGAGCTTTTCTCCACCGGACGTTGAAATGACTTCATAATCTTTCCATTTGTCGGCAATCCACATGATAACCTCCGAATAAAGTAATTTTCACAAAGAGTATTATAACATATTATGTCCAAATTAAGCGAATACTGCAAAAAGAAAAATTACAGAGAAATGGATATAGAGTATCTGCTTTTGTATCGTATCTGCATCGTACTGCTTCCTTTTATGATAGCGGTTACGCTCCTTTTTATATTCAAAGGTGATAAAATTCTCGCTGCAGGCGGAGAGTGCATGTTCAGAAAGCTCACGGGCTTTTACTGTGTGGGCTGCGGCGGTACCAGAGCATTTAATTACCTCGTGCATCTGCATATTTTAAAGAGCTTTTATTATCATCCTTTTGTGCCGTACACATACTTTGCGTATTTCTTTTATACAATCAATTCATTTCTTTATCGTCACAATAAAAAGTGCTTTGCAAAGCTAAGCCCATTCGTGCTTATCTACATCGGGCTCGGCATTCTGACGATTAATTTTTTCGTAAAAAATATAGTGATATTATTCGGAATTCACATGATTTAAGTAACAATGGTTTTTTTCATAAAATAATGGTATGATAAAAAAGTATTTCGGCTTGGCGTTAGCTTGGTTCGAACTACTTTTTTCATGTAAGGAAAAGGATAAGGAACGAAGTATGAAAAAAGAATATGTCATGGGCAATCAGGCGATAGCTCTCGGTGCAATGGCGGCAGGAGTTAATCTGGCGTGCGGATATCCCGGAACTCCTTCGTCGGAAATCGTCGATACGATTGCCAAAAGAAATAAGGATAAAGCCATTCACGTAGAATGGTCCATCAATGAAAAGGCAGCCATGGAAGTGGCAGCAGGTGCTTCATATGCCGGTGCAAGATGTCTTGTCACAATGAAAATGATGGGCCTTAACGTTGCATCAGATGCTTTGATGTCACTTGCATATGTCGGAGTTGAAGGCGGACTTGTAGTAGTATCCGCAGACGATCCCGGTCCCATTTCATCACAGACAGAGCAGGATACAAGACTTTTCGCAAAGTACTGCCGTATCCCCGTGTTTGATCCCGCAAGCGTTGAAGATGCATACGAAATGATTCAGGACGCTTTCGAATATTCAGAGAAATATAAAACTCCCGTACTCTTCAGACCGACCACAAGAATCGATCACGCGTACGGAAGCATTACATATGATGAGAATGCAAAACCCAAGGAAGTTCCCGGATTTGTAAAGAACTCAAAACGTTTCGTAATTTTCCCCCGTCTTTCGAGAATGAATCACGAAATGATTGAAAAGAGAAATCCCGCCATCGGCGATGATTTTTCGGATTATAAATTCAACACCGTTCAGGGTAAGGCCGTAAACAAAAAAGCAGTCCTTGCAGGCGGTGCAGGTTATGCATACGCCAAAGAATATATTCAGGACAGAGAAGATGTCGTTTTAATCAGAGTGGCAACGCCTCATCCTCTGCCCGAGAAATTCCTCATAAAAGCACTTGAAGGCGTTGATGAAGTACTCGTAGTGGAAGAACTCTTCCCTTATCTTGAGGAAGAACTTCTTCAGTTAATCGGCAAGAAACAGCTTAAGATAAAAGTACTTGGAAAGCACACAGGCAATTCACCTTTGGCAGGCGAAAACACAGCCGAATGCGTAGCATGTGAAATTGCAAAATTCCTCGGCGATACAATCGAAGAAAGCAAAGCCGATACTTCTGATGTTCCCGCACCTCCGATGCGTCCGCCCGTACTCTGCGCAGGCTGTCCTCACAGAGCAAGTTTTTATGCGGTTAAACAGGCGATGAAAGACAGAAAGGCAAACTTCTCCGGAGACATCGGATGTTACACACTCGGCAATGCAATGCCTCTTGATATGGTAGACACATGCCTCTGCATGGGCGCCGGAATCACAATGGCTCAGGGCCTTCACTGGACCGACGAAGAAACCGTTAACTTCGCGTTTGTCGGCGACTCCACATTCTTCGCTTCAGGCATGACGGGAATCGCCAATGCAATTTACAACGAAGCAGACATGATTTTATGTGTGCTCGATAATTCAACTACGGCAATGACAGGACATCAACCCCATCCCGGCACAGGCATGAACATGATGGGTGATGTCGTTAATAAAATAAGCATCGAAAAGATTCTTTTAGGAATGGGCATCGAAAAAGTATTAACCGTCAATCCCTTGGATCTTGATGAAGCTAAAAAAGCAATCAACGAATGTGCGGACGCAAAGGGCGTAAAAGCAATAATCTTCAAATCACCCTGCGTTGCACTTTTCAAACCGACCGAAAAATGCGTTGTTACAGATAAGTGTATCGGATGTAAAAAGTGCATCCGTGAAATCGGCTGTCCCGCAATTTCCGTCGATGATAAAAAAGTTGTTATCGATACATCAATGTGCACCGGCTGCAGCCTCTGTGCTCAGGTCTGCCCGATGGGTGCCATCGAAAAGGAGGTGCGCTAGATGTCTTACAATATTTTACTTTGCGGCGTAGGCGGACAGGGAACGGTCCTCGCATCCAAGCTTCTTGCGGCAGCAGCCGAGAAAAAGGGCGAGACGGTTCATTCTGCGGAAACCATCGGTATGGCTCAGCGTGGCGGCCCCGTTACAAGTCACGTTCGTATAGGCAAAGACGCATACTCACCTTTGATTCCTAAAAAATGCGCAGACCTTATCATCGCATTCGAGCCTTCGGAAGCAGTCAGAAACTTAGACTATCTTAAAGAAGGCGGAGCGGTTATCACCAATGAAGTATGCTTAAAGCCCGTAACAGAATCGTTAAATCCCACAGGATATGACGGAAAAGAAATGACCGAATATCTTAGAAAGACTATCGGCAATCTCGTGGTACTTAATGCAGACGAACTCTGTGCAGAACTCGGTTCGTCCAAGTTTTTTAATGTTGCAGTACTCGGCGTAGCCAAAGGCGCAGGCTTCCTTCCTTTTTCCGAGGAGGATCTATTAGCTACTATCGAGACAAGTGTAAAAGCCAACTTTGTGGAAGTTAACAAAAAGGCATTTCTTCACGGCGTCGAAGTCGGAAAGAACAATAAATAAATCTATATAATATAAAAATATA